>CAMTJK010000059.1 GCA_947072805.1 uncultured Prevotella sp. | reverse complement strand
CACGTACGTAACGGCAAACCGATGAAATGGTATTAAATCGCAAAACGCGTAACTCTCTGACTATCAGCGCTCCCTATTTGAGAGTAAAAACGCCAATTTTCGCGTCGTAGGTTACAAATCGAGGTTTGGATGCCTATTAACACACGTTAAAGTAAACATTTTTCATAAAAGTAAATAAATGTTATACGTGTTATTTCGCAATGCTTTTTATTTGCTCTTCGCATAGCATGGCAGCCATGCGCTCGGCTTCATGGCGTGCCGGTTTTCCCGTAGGCGTTTCGGGTATGGAGGTTACAGGCAGGTAATGGCGCGGACGAGAATAAGGCGGCAACACCCTTGAACACACATCGGCGGCCTCTTCCTTGCTGCCGGAAGCAAGCAGCAAGACAACCGCCTCGCCGAACTTGTCATCCTTCACTTTAGTGATGAGGAACGGAAAAGACAGGTGAGGCTTCAGCATTCTTTCCACTTCCTCTATCTGTATCTTTATTCCGCCGCTGCATATCACGTTGTCCTTCCTTCCTGTTATGCGGAAGCGGCGACCGTCGGCAGCTATCTCTGCCATGTCGTTGGTTATAAGCCGTCCGGCACACACTTCGGGCGCATCTATGATGAGGCATCCCTCCTCGTTGAGACTTACGTTCACGCTGTCGAACGGTGTGTAGTAATCGTCGGCAGCGGTGCCGTTGAGCCGTCGCAGGGCTATGTGCGACAGCGTTTCGGTCATACCGTAGGTGCTCCACACGTTGTTGGGAAAACTCTTCAACTGCTGTTCCAGTTTGTCGTCGATGGCACCGCCGCCTATTATGAGGTGTCTGATACCCTGCAACTTGGCGCGCTCTTCGTCATCCAGCAGAGAGTTGTACACCTGCAGGGGTACCATGGCTGCAAAGTCGGGGCTCTTGTCTACCGCCCTCATGGGATGTCCGTCGGGTTCCACGCTTATCAGTTGCAGTCCGGCAACGATTGACCTTACCACCATCATGCGCCCGGCGATGAAGTCGAGCGGCATGCAGAGCAGCGCGGTGTTGCCGGGTTCCAGTCCGAGAAAACGGCAGGTGATGCGAGCCGATGCCTCCATGCGTCGCTTTTCCACCCACAGGGGTTTCGGCTTTCCCGTGGAACCGCTGGTGTGTACGAGCATTGTGGCGCTGTCGTCATGCCATGCTTTCAGAAACTCGGCGAGTACCATATTGCATTGTCCCTTACCGACACCGGCATGTCTATATTATCCTCAAACAGCAGTCCGGTGCCCAGTCCCTGTGGCATGCTTATGTTCGGACCGTAGATGTGGGCTGTAAGCTGAGCTATGGCATTCAGTCCTATGTTGCTTTCGAGTGCGCTTGTCACCCACGTTCCCACATCGTGAGCCTTTGCCGCTTCCACCCATTCCTCTGTACCCTTCATACCTCCGTGCAGCGACGGCTTTATCACTATGTAGGCAGGTTTGATGATGTTAAGCAGCTGGGCTTTCATGTCGGGTCTGTTCACCCCGATGAGTTCTTCGTCGAGAGCTATTGGCAGCGGCGATTCGCGGCACAGTTCAGCCATGTTGCCCCATTGTCGTGCCGCTATGGGCTGTTCTATGGAGTGGACTGCATATTGCGAAAGCAGTTCGAGCTTGTACAGGGCGTCCTCTTCAGGCGATTCGGTGGCACCGTACTTGAAGGCGCCGTTGGCATCGAGCCTGATAGTCATCTCGCGCGACGAGAAGCGGCTGCGTATGCGGCGCAGCAGTTCCAGTTCGCTATCGAAGTCGATGGCGCCAATCTTCAGTTTTATGCACCTCGAGCCCTCTTCTATCTTCCTTTCCATCCGCTTCAGCATCTCGTCGAACGAGCCCATCCACACGAGTCCGTTGATGGGTATTCCCTCTTCTCCGCGGCTGAAGGGAGTGTCGAAGAGCGCGGTGCATCCCCTTTCGAGATTAAGCAGTGCAGTCTCCAGCCCGAAGAGCATTGAGGGGTAGGGACGCATTAGCGCGTAGTCGATGGCACCCTCCTGCTCAAACTTGTCGCACAGAGCCCGCAGCGTCTTGGCGTATTGTGGCGTGTCGTCGCAGCTGAGTTGCGGCAGCGGAGCACATTCCCCTATGCCGGTACGTCCTGGAAAGGATGGTGACGACATACGTATAAACCACGACTTGCGCGTGGTGTAGATGCCCCTTGATGTGCCTGCCGGTTGCTTGAAGTGAAATTCACGCTCCGTAATGTCTATCTTATATTCCATAAAAAGCGGTAAGTATGTATGTCCGTGCCGGTAAAGCGGACATTATCATATTTAGGTAAAGACGAAAGCCATGCGTGTCCCGGCAGATACGTTATGGCAGTTTGGGGTATTTCTTGAAGTCGGGCTTGCGCTTTTCGAGGAAGGCCTTGCCGCCCTCCTGTGCCTCGTCGAGGAAGTAGTAGAGCATGGTGGCGTCTCCTGCCAGTTCCTGTATGCCTGCCTGTCCGTCGAGTTCGGCGTTGAGACCAGCCTTTATCATGCGCAGTGCGAGCGGACTGCGTTCCATCATTGTTTCAGCCCATTCCACGCACTCGTCTTCGAGCCTTTCGGCAGGTACTACCTTGTTTACAAGTCCCATGCGTTCGGCCTCGGCGGCACTGTATTGGCGGCAGAGAAACCATATCTCGCGAGCCTTCTTCTGTCCTACTATTCTGGCAAGATAAGAGGCGCCGAAGCCGGCATCGAACGAGCCTACCTTTGGACCGGTCTGTCCGAAGATGGCGTTGTCGGAGGCAATGGTGAGGTCGCATACGAGATGCAGCACATGTCCACCCCCTATGGCGTAGCCGTTTACCATTGCAATTACCGGTTTGGGCAGCCGGCGTATCTGCATCTGCACGTCGAGAACGCTGAGGCGCGGAATGCCCTGCTCGTCCACATATCCGCCGCGACCCTTTACGTTCATGTCGCCACCCGAACAGAACGCCTTGTCGCCGGCTCCCGTGAGAAAGACCACACTGATGTCCTGCATCTCGCGGCATAAGGCGAACGCCTGCGACAGCTCCCACGTGGTTTTGGGTGTGAATGCGTTGCGGTAACGCGGACGGTTGATGGTGATTTTGGCTATTCCGTTGTATTCTTCAAAAAGGATTTCCTCGAAGTCCCTTATCTTCTTCCATTCTCTTTTTTCCATAATAATTATTGTATTTATAGATGTAGTGCCGTTAGACAGGCATGTTGTTTTATTCTTGTTTACAGCCGGCAGCAGGTTCGAAAGCCTTTTTCACTCCGTCGAGATAGTCGTCCATGGCTTTCTTGTCGTCATCGGGCGACGTGAATACCTCGAAAACCAGCGGGCGGTGAGTGCCGCTGAAGAGGAATGTAGCCATGCGCTGCTGCAGTTCCTCGGCGTTACGTGCCGAGATATAGCCCATATCGTGTGTGTCGCAGATGCCGTGAGCCGAAGCCCGGTGACTTGCCGCCACATAGATGTCGCGTGCCGGCGTTGCCTCAAGACCGGGAAGAGTATGGAATATTCCTCCTCCGCAGTTGTTGAGCAGCAGTATGCGCAGGTTGCCTTTGAGGTTACGGTTCCACAGGGCGTTGCTGTCGTAGAAGAAACTCAAGTCGCCCGTCACGCAGAAAGTCATCTCTTCGACGGCGGCAGAAAAGCCGGCAGCCGTGCTTAGTGAGCCCTCTATGCCATTGACCCCGCGGTTTACATGTATGTAATGATTCGAAAAGATATTGCCCAGACGCACGGCTGAGCTGTTGGCATAGTGCGTATGAAAGTCGTAATCGAGCTCTTCAGCCATCTGTTCGAAGAGCTTCACCGCCATCATCTGTGAGTAAGGCGGTTCGAAGCCGGCTTTGCAGCTGTTTGCTTTGGCAAGAGCCGAGCTCCATGTATCGAAGAATAGGGCACGCGCCTCCGCTTTCTCTCCGTTTCCCTGCAGCTGGCTCACAACATCCGTACTACCGCTTTCGCCGTACAGACAGTCAGCCAGACATACGAGCACGTCGTCGGGCGGCATGTCGAAGATGGCTGTCTGGTTCATCAGCGTGTCGTGTATCTCGCCGTCGCTGGTTATAGCCCATGTCTCGGCGTCGGGAGTGTTGCGCAGGAACCTTCTCATCCGCTTGCTTACTATTGTATCGCCAGCGTACAGGATGAAGTCGGGACGGTAGTCGGTGCCGTTGCCTATGGCATGTACAACTTCGTCGAAGGGAATCGCGCCCAAACCCGGACTTAGCGGCTCTTTTATGACAACAAGCAGCCGTGAAATCCGCTCTATGGCATCGGCTGTTGCCCTGCTGTCTGCCATCTGACCTACTACAATCATGGGGCGGAGGGCTTCTGCAATGCGTTTGGCTATGTGTAAAGCCGCATTCCGCGCGTAGCCTTCGGGACGGAAAAGCCTTATGGCCCTTACTTCAGGAATATCGGCGGGGCTGAAATCGAACAGAGGTTCAGAGAGAGGCACATTGATATGCACGGGACAACCGCGCTGTGACGCTGTGAAGGCTTCGTTTATCAGCCGCGAGCAATGCCACACCTTGTTCCCGTCGCCTGCATCCGGCAGCGATACGCTTTTTGCCGCGAATGTGCCAAGAGCCCCATTCTGCGGCAGTGTCTGTCCGTCGAGCTGTCCAATCCATTCCGCAGGACGGTCGGCAGAAACAATCACGAGCGGCAGGTGGCGATAATACGCCTCTGCCACGGCGGGAGCAAGGTTGAGCAGGGCTGTGCCCGACGTTACGCACACCACAACGGGACGGTGTTCGGCTTCGGCAATGCCGAGAGCAAAGAAGCCCGCCGAGCGTTCGTCGGTAACGGGAAAGCAGTTTATGTCGGTTTGGGTAATGGCGTGGACGATTGGGGCGTTGCGTGAGCCGGGGCATAACACCGCACTGCGCACGTTGTGACATCGCATCAGCCTGATGAGTATATCGACTTGTGGAAACATTATTTGTCAGGATGAAAAATGGCGCGGTCAGATGCGCGTAACGATACCCTCTATATAGGTCTTCAGTATGTTTATGCCCGTCTTGTTCTCGCCTCCGAGTGGCACGATGAGGTCGGCGTATTTCTTGGTAGGCTCGATGAACTGCTCGTGCATGGGCTTCAGAACTTTCAGATATCTGTCTATTACCATGTCTACCGTACGCCCTCTTTCTATCACGTCACGCTGGATGTTGCGTATGAGACGCTCGTCGGAGTCTGTATCAACAAATATTTTCAGGTCCATCATGTCGCGGAGCTTCTTGTTGAGCAGTGTCATGATGCCCTCGATGATGATTACCGGCTTTGGTTCTACGTGTATTGTCTCCGGCAGACGGTTGCATTTCAGATAAGAATAGGTGGGCTGTTCTACAGCTTCGCCGGCTTTCAGCTTCTTGATATGCTCTGTAAGCAGTTTCCAGTCGAAGGCGTCCGGATGGTCGAAGTTGATGGCGTGACGCTCCTCTTCGGTCATGTCAGAGGTGTCGTTGTAATAGGAGTCGAGTGGCACTACAGCCACATAATGCGGAGGAAGAGCCTCGGCTATCTTTCTAACTACGGTGGTCTTGCCCGAACCGGTGCCACCTGCTATTCCGATGATTGTCATTATGGTGTGTATTATCAAGTGTTTCTATGTAGTAGGCAGCTGCATCAGTCTTTCATGCCGAGCCACCTGAATACGGTGTCGTAATATTCGGCCTTGCGCTCGGGGCGCATGGGATAGGCACGCGAAGAACTGGGCATACGATATATGCGTAGCGTACGACCGTCGAAAAAGAATTCGGTGTAGGTTCCGACTTTCGGCTCCGCTATTCCGAAGTGGTTGCAAAAAACATTTGTGGCAAGCTGACCGGCGGTAATTACCGCCCTGCATTCGGGAAGTTGGCGAAGCATGCTGTCGAGATTGGTTTCTTCTACAATCTCAAGGTCTTTGTCGGATGCTGTATCTTTGGTTCTTATTATGCGGACTGCAGTATCATAGAGTGCAATTCCCTTTTCGTTAAGAAACGATATGATGGCGTCGAGGGTGAATTGCCTCTTCTCTTCACAAAGGAAATGAGTCTTGTCGCCAAAGAAACTGATGCCGAAGATGCGCCACATGTCGTTCTGATAGTTTGGATAATAGAACTCCATGCACCACCGTTTAGGCGCCGGCGGAAATGTTCCGAGCATAAGCAGACGGGCATTGGCAGGCAAAAAAGGCGTGAAAGGATGGGATTCTATTGCTTCAGACATCTCTTTAGCTTTATTTCTGCTGTTTTACAAGATATACTATTGTAGGAAGGTGGTCGCTGAAGCCGTCGAGCCATACGCCGCCAGAATGCGTGCGAAGCGGATTGCCCTTATATTTGCCTTCCTGCTGAATCATGTAATCGCGTTTGAAAATGTTGTGCTTGAAGTATTTCAGGGTAGAGTAGTCTTTCTTCCCGTCACGACATAATAAGGAAGGAGAAAGAATAATCTGGTCAAAAAGATTCCATTTGCCATCGTACTTCAGTGTTCCTTGGTTCTCCTTTGCCAGAACGTTCCACCACGGGTTGTACATGTCACCGTCGCCAACGTCTTTTATCTCGCGTTTACCACCGAGAGCCTCTGCCATTGACTTGTCCATCGGGTCGTCGTTCATGTCGCCCATCACTATAATCTTTACGTTGGGGTCGTCGCGCAGGAGCGAATCTTTCACGGCGCGAATCTGTCGTCCGCCCGATTCCCTGTAGAACGAGCCGTTGAATCGGCTTGGCAGGTGATTGACAATGACAGTAAGATGTTCTCCGGCAAGTGTGCCGCTTACGGTAAGGAATCCGCGGGTGTAGTATGCCGAATCTTTTTCAAGTTCCTGGACATAGGGAACGAGTTTCACATCGCGTATGGTGAACAGCTTCGGATTGTAGAGCAACGCACAATCCACGCCGCGGCGGTCGGGACCCTCGATGTGACAATATTTATATCCGCGCGCGGCGAGCTCCGGTTGTGCGACAAGATCATCAAGAGCCTTTGAATTCTCGACCTCACTTACTCCGATAATGGCACATCCTACCGACTTGGGCAGCACGTCGGTGCCCATATCGGCAAGCACGCGCGCCATATTGTGCAACTTGTGAGAATATTTCCAGCCGTTCCATTTGTAGGAACCGGTGGGCAGAAATTCGTAATCTTTTTTGCCTGCGTCATGACATGTGTCGAAAAGATTCTCAAGATTGTAGAATCCTACAGCATAAACGCTGAATTTCTTCTCTTGCGCCGATGCGTAAATAAAAACGAAGAGAAGCATCGCAATAGTAAAAAAGGCATTTTTCTTCATTGGTGTTTCTATTGAATTACATTTAATGTTGCAAATATCGCGATTTAAAATGATAAAAAGCTAAGTTTAATTAAATTTTTATAGCTTTTTCTTCTGTTTGTCACTTTAATTTCGTTACTTTGTCCACATAATCCAATTTAACAAAAATCAATTATGCAGAAAAAGCTGAAATTAGCAGTGATTGCCATGTGCTGCAGTTCAGTTGTCTTTGCCCAAAATGCGGAGTCGCAGCAAGGGGTAAAGACGTCCGAACAGGAAGAACAGGCATTTACTTTCACTGAAGCACAGTTGGGCGAGGATGATGACATGAATCAGAACGTGACCATCATCAGTTCCGGCAACAATGTGTATGCAAGCGAGGTGGGTTATCTCTTCTCACCGGTGAGATTCCGCTATCGCGCTTTTAATCAAAAGTTCAATGACGTGTACATCAACGGCGCCCCCATGAACGATATGGAGACAGGACAATTCCGCTATTCGCAGATTGGCGGTATCAATCCGATGACACGAAACGTTGATTTCGCGCTGCCGTTTGAAAACTCGGGCTTTGCCATGACAGGCATGGGCGGCAGCAACAACTACGATTTCCGTGCTTCCCATATGGCAAGCGGCAACCGTCTGACCCTGTCGGGAGCCAACCGAAGCTATACGGTGAGAGCAATGTACTCGTTCGGAACGGGAGTAAGCAACAACGGATGGTCGGTTGCAGGAAGCATAGGCTACCGATGGGCTGACCGAGGTTATGTAAAGGGTACATTCTATAATTCGCTTTCTTACTTTTTCGGCGTTGAGAAAAAGTTGAACGACCAGCACAGCATTTCATTTACTACGTGGGGAAATCCCACAGAGCGTGCTTCGCAAGGTGCATCTACCGACGAAGCCTATTGGCTTGCCAACAACAACTTCTACAACCCTTATTGGGGATATCAGAACGGCAAGGTACGCAACTCGCGCGTCATACACGATTACGCTCCATCGGCTTTGCTGACATGGGACTATAAGATAAATGAGGCAATGAAGCTCACTACATCGCTCAGCGGAAAGTATTCGATGTATAAGAGCACAAAGCTCAACTACAACAACAGCGACAACCCGCAGCCTGACTATTGGAAGAATATGCCGTCAAGCTATTATGACGTGTGGGGCAATGACAATCTTCCTTATGCCAACTCGGCGCAGGCTCTGAACGACTGGAACAATGCTTATGGCTACTGGACAGCGTGCGAGGCAAACAGACAGATTGACTGGGACCGCCTGTATTACGCAAATACGCAGGCCAACAAGCAGGGACAGGACGCCATGTATTACGTTCAGGCAAAGCACAACGACAACCTTAACCTTACCTTATCTTCTTCTTTGGCCACACAGCTTACCAAGAACAGCACATGGAACCTCGGCTTCATGCTTGCCTCCAACAAGGGTATGCACTACCAGACTATGGAAGATATGCTCGGCGCTACATCATACCATAATATAAATACGTATGCAGTAGGTACCTATACGCTAAGCTCGCCCCAGGTACAGTACGACCTTAACAACCCGAACGCGGTGGTAAGGGAAGGCGATCGCTTCGGCTACGACTACAACCTGCTGGTAAACAAGGCAACCGCCTGGACGAGCTATACGCTCAATTACAACCGCATACGTCTGGAAGTAGCCGGAAAGGTGAGCGGACAGCAGATGCAGCGTGACGGAAAAATGCGCAACGGATTGGCTGCAAACAACTCTTACGGCAAGAGCGGTTCTGCCGAATTCCTTGATGGTGGCGGCAAACTCGGCATCGGATGGAATATCGGCGGCGGTCATTCAGTGAAGGCAGGAGCCGGTTTCGAGTGGCGTGCGCCGCTGGCATCTACGGCATTCGTTTCGCCGGAGGTGAACAACGACTTTGTTGATAACCTGAAGAACGAAAAGGTATTCAGTTCCGAGTTGAGCTATGTCTTCACTTCACCTTATCTTCACGTCAATCTCAGCGGATATTACAGCCGCATCAATGACGCTACCGAGTGGCAGAGCTTCTATTTCGACGATATCAACTCTTTCTCTTACGTGTCAATGACCGGAATAGAGAAGGAATACTACGGCGTGGAACTCGGAATGAAGATAAAGTTGGCTTCGTTCCTTGACCTGAAGCTTATCGGAAGCATGAGCGAGGCAAAATATGTGAACAATGCCGACGTTCGTTACATGAACTCCACCGAGGGAATTTCTTATCAGGATGTAGTGATGAGCGACGGAATGCGTGAGAGCGGTACTCCTCTTACAGCCGGAAGCATAGGTTTGAGCTACCATTCCAACGGATGGTATATCGATCTGACGGGTAATTATTACGACCGCATATACCTCTCATGGGCTCCCAATCGCCGTTATGTTACCACTCTGCAGCGTCAGTACCCGGGATGGGGTGAGCAGATGGTCGATGAGAACGGCAATGTAGTTACTAACACATACGTGCCCGACCAGCTTGAGGGCAAGGGTGGCTTCATGCTCGACGGCTCTATCGGCAAGAACATCTATCTGAAGAAAGGTTCTCTCTCTATCAATCTCTCCGTAACCAACATTCTCAACAACATAAAGATTGTGACAGGTGGTTACGAGCAGAGCCGCAGTGACTATACTACAAACAAGCAAACAGGCGAAATGAGCAACCAGCGCGTTTATTCGTTCTCGAACAATCCCAAGAAGTATTATGCTTTCGGAACCAACGGACTGCTCAACATCGCTTATAAATTCTAATCAATAATTCCATGAACATGAATAAAATAAAACATCTGATGCTCGCTTCCGCCTGCTGCTTGATGATGACTGCGTGCGTAGATGGCGAAGATATAGGATTCGATGACGGCTGGCAGGAACCGCTGATTACAGAATCACCCTATGGAAACAATAATATCAGTGAGACCAATCTTGTTACCGTCAAGGAGCTTAAAGAGGCTTACAAGATGAGATTCCTGCGCAGTGACACCTACGAGCAGGTTACGGAGAGCATGCAGCTCAAGGGATACGTTACGGCAAACGACGTGAGCGGCAATATATATAATGAGGTAGTCATTGAAGATGAAAACGGCGATGCCATCATCTTTGCAGTGGCGCAGGGCGGCATTTACGGCTTTCTTCCTGTGGGAACCGAGATACTTGTCGAGCTGAAAGACCTGTACGTGGGCAACTACCGTATGCAGCCGGAGGTGGGCGTGCCTTACACCAACCCCACAACGGGCAATACTTCGCTCAGCCGCATGAGCCGCTTCTTGTGGCAGTCGCACTTCAAGATTACTGGCAATACCAAGGATATAGAGCCCCGCCTTGTTGCCGACGGTGCTACGGGCTCCGTGGATTGGAATCTTGATGAAGACGCCGGCAAGCTTGTCACAATCAAGAACGTATCTATAAAGGAAGGCTCTTATTATGACTCTTCAGCCGGAAAGTCGATAGCTCTTACATTTGATGAGAAGTCGATGTTTGCCGACCCTGTAGATATAGGCAATTCAGTGTCGTGGCAGTTCAACGAGCTTCCCTCGACGGTAATTATCTATACGAGCCCTTATTGCGACTTTGCCGCACGCACGCTGCCCCAGGGCAAGTTCAACGTGACGGGCATACTGAAGCGTTATAACAGCACGTGGGAGATTATTATCCGTGACGAAAACGATATAGAAGAGTTATTCTGAAACAACAAAAAAGTAAAATATTAAAAACCAAAAGATATGAAAACGAAGAAGATTTTATATTCTGTGTTTGCCCTTGCCATGGCGGCATTTACATTTACAGCATGCGAGGACGTGCCCGAACCATACAGAATTCCCGGTCAGAACGGCGCATCCGGTGGAGCCGGCGTAACAACTCCTGCCGGCGAAGGTACGTTGGAGAATCCCTTCAACGTGGCTGCGGTGATAGATTATATCCAGAACAGCGAAACACTCGACCAGAAGCTTTATATAAAAGGTAAGGTTTCGCAAATCAAGGAAATAGATTACACCAGCTATGGCAATGCAACCTTCTATATCTCCGACGACGGAACAACCAACAACGAGTTTTATGTTTACCGCTGCTACAGCCTTAACAACGAGAAGTTCAAGGCTGCCGATGAGATAAAGGTTGGTGACGAAGTGGTAATTTACGGCAATGTTACCATATATAATGGTACATACGAGACAGAACAGAACAAGGCATACGTTTACTCCATCAACGGAAATACCGGTGAAGGTAGTGGCGGAGGTACCGACCAGCCTATAACCGGCGACAATCTTCTTGCAAATGGCGACTTCGAGGCATGGGATGGCGGTCTGCCAACCAACTGGAAGAGCACATCCACAGCTTCAAGCGCCACATTGTCGCAGAGCAACGATGCACACGGAGGCAGTTATTCAGTATCTGTTGCAGGCGAGGAGACGGCCAACAAGCGCATTGCTTACAAGGAAATCACCCTGAAGCCCGGTTCTTACAAGTTCTCGTTCTATGCAAAGAGCACCACTGCAAACCCGGCTCAGTGCCGTCCCGGATATGTTCCTGTAACTGATGGCGCTGTGGGCAGCTACGTGTATGGCGAATATACATCGCTCAACAATACATCATGGACTCTTGTTGAAACCACATTCACTCTCACCGCTCAGACTACAGTATGTCTTGTTGTGATGAATCCGAAGACAAGCAGCTATGCAACAGCCCAGGATATTCTTATCGACGATGCTTCTCTGCAGACTTCCGACGGTGGAATAGTAGGTGAAGAAGGTGGTAATGAAGAGGGTGGCTCTGGTGAAGGTGGCGCTGACATTACTGGCAGTCTTCTTGCAAACGGCGACTTCGAGGCATGGGAAGGTGATCAGCCAACCAACTGGAAGAGCACATCCACAGCTTCAAGCGCCACATTGTCGCAGAGCAACGATGCACACGGAGGCAGTTATTCAGTATCTGTTGCAGGCGAGGAGACGGCCAACAAGCGCATTGCTTACAAGGAAATCACCCTGAAGCCCGGCTCTTACAAGTTCTCGTTCTATGCAAAGAGCACCACTGACGCCCCGTCACAGTGCCGTCCCGGATATGTTCCTGTAACCGATGGTGCTGTGGGCAGCTACGTGTATGGCGACTATCAGTCGATAACTAACACAGAATGGACGCTCGTAAGTTACGACTTCACTCTCACGGCTTCCACTACGCTGTGCCTCGTGGTGATGAGCCCGAAGACGAGCAGCTATGCTACTGCACAGAATATACTCATCGACGACGCCTCATTGACTACAACCGATGGCGGAATAGAATAAACTTTAAAGCCGTGTTCTTCATAGAACACAGTTTATATCAGTCTGTATAAAGAAGCGAGAGACTGTGACGTACCGAATATTGGGCGTCATGGTCTCTTTTTTTAACCAAAAGGTCATCAGATCGCGACAAGGTCTGATGACCATTTTGACTTTATAATGTATTATTTGCCTTGCGACACCACCTTTTTCGTATATCTTTTTGTTTATAAAATGGAAAAAGACTATCTTTGCCTGCGTTATAACAAGAAACGACAATATCCAGATTATGAAATTCAGAACAATCCTCATGGCGGCAGTAGCCTGTCCCTTGCTCTTCGCTTCCTGCGGAGGCGATGATGACGAACCCGCCTATGTGCCCGAATCCGCCAATGTGAACGCCAATACAACCGTCAGCGATGCCATATACGGACGCCTCGAGCTGCCGCGCCTTGCCGACGGACAGCAGTATAAGGTGCTTACATACAGCACTGCCGACTATGGAGTGAACATGATGATAGAATGGGACTGCAACAAGAAGGCGCAGCGATGGACCGCTTACCAGATGCACAGGGACAACAGCGCTACCAACTGGAACAGAAACAGCTGGAAGGACACGGAGTGGGGCGGCGATCCGTTCCAGCCCGACAGACAGTTGCCTGCCGAATACCGCTCCGAACTGGAAGACTACATAGGAAGCGGCTTCAACCGCGGTCACATCTGTCCCTCGGCAGACCGCCTGTGCAGCAAGGAGATGAACGGACAGACATATTATCTTACCAATATTCAGCCTCAGATTTACGATTTCAACGCCGGAGTGTGGCTCACCATGGAGACGCAGGTAAGGAAGTGGAATGTGGAGTCGTTCCGCGACACCCTCTTCGTGTGCAAGGGAGGCACCATCGACGACGCCAATCTTGTGTCGCCCACCAAGCTCAACAGCAACTCGACGATGACGCTGCCCGTACCTAAGTACTTCTTCATGGCAATACTCTGCAAGAAAGACGGCAAGTATAAAGCCATTGCCTTCTGGGCAGAGCACAAGGCAGATAAGTCCACCAATCTTATTCCCTATACTAAGTCTGTCGACGAGCTGGAAGAACTCACCGGCATCGACTTCTTCTGCAATCTTCCCGACAACGTGGAGACTGCCGTAGAGAGCCTCGTCTCGCCGTCCTCTTGGGGACTAAAATAAGGCTTAAACCCTAATTGCATCCGGTTTTTGCCCAAAAATATGTCGTAAAAAGGCTGAAATGGACAAAAATGAGTGCCAAAATTTGTCGGTTTAGGGAAAAAATGGTAACTTTGCGCCCTAAAAGTATAAGAATCATAACAACAATATTATTTTAAACTAAAATGAAAAAAGGTATTCATCCCGAAAACTATCGCCCCGTCGTATTCAAGGATATGTCCAACGGCGATATGTTCCTTACACGTTCTACTTGCAAAGCAAACGATACGGTAGAATTTGAAGGCGAAACTTACCCGGTGGTAAAAGTCGAAATCTCAAGCTCTTCACACCCGTTCTATACCGGTAAGAGCAAGCTTGTCGATACGGCAGGTCGTGTTGATAAGTTCATGAGCCGCTACGGTAAGGCTGCGAAGAAATAAGATACATCCAATCTTACTGAAAGAGTTTGTGGAGTGCGCCGAAGCAGTTGCAGATGCTGCGGCGCACTCCACTTTTTTGTGCCTTTCCGCCACATGCGGCAGGGCTTTGGGCAAGCTAAAACACATTATCCCAATCTGACATCAGACCTATACAAGCAGTTGTGTCAATGGCTTCGTAAGCAGATGAACGGTTTGGGGTTGATGGAGGATTGCCGGCAGGTGCTCGTAACTACTCAGTCTTTTCTGACACGGTGTTTCTGAACGACTTGTTTTAGT
>CAMTJK010000058.1 GCA_947072805.1 uncultured Prevotella sp. | reverse complement strand
CAAATCGAGATTTGGATGCCTATTAACACACGTTAAAGTAAACATTTTTCATAAATGTTAAGAAAGCCTACTAATAGCATTTCATCACAAATCCGGTGACAGATTTGGGATGAAAAACGAATGGTTTAGGATTTGTTTACATTTGGAATAAGAATAGAATAACTGCTATAGGTAATCTCGCACTGGAAATCTACCGGCATGGTAAACCTAACAGCAACAGACTGCCACAAGCAAATAGCGTATCGCTACGTTATTAAACACAATCCAATCCAAATCAGATTAGATTTGGGTTAAGTCATCGGCACATCTGTACGTCACTATTCTGTTGTTGTCGTAGGTAACATCCGCCACAGTCACAGCATTTTCGGGCAGTTGTGGTGCAGCCGTACCACCGCCGACGGTCATGCCCGACGTTTCCACCCTTATCTCGTCCCAAAGTCCGGAGCTGATAAACGAGCGCAGCGTGACAGCGCCACCCTCCACCATCAGCGACTGTATGTTGTCATCGTGCAGCGTAGCCAACAAGCGGTGCAGGTCGGTGCCGTTGCCAAGCACTATGCGGCGCGGACTCCTTCCATGCCACAGTCTAACGTTGAGCTGCGGATGTTCACGCTCGTCGGTAACGCGCCCCACAAGTATGGCATCGTTCTCTGCCCTCAACCTGTGTACCAGCATCTTTGTGAACGGCGACGATATTGCAAGCGCATGCCCGTGGTCGTCAATGAATCCGTCTGCCGTCTGCGCCCACTTCAGCATTATGTAAGGTCTGCCCTTGCTGTGGAACGTTATGAAGCGGCGGTTGAGGTCAAGACATTCCCTTTCCAGCACGCCCACGGTAGCCTCTATCCCAGCCTCACGTATGCGCTGTATGCCTCTGCCGCTTACCTTTGCAAACGGATCGGTGCAGCCCACCACCACACGCCTTACGCCCTTTCTAACTATCAGGTCGGCACAAGGCGGCGTCTTGCCGTAGTGCGCACAGGGCTCCAGACTGACGTAAACGGTAGAGCGCGGCAACAGCACCTCATCGGCTGTGCTTACGGAAGCAAAGGCGTTTACCTCTGCATGCCCCTCGCCGCAGCGCACATGATAGCCCTCGCCTATTATGCGGTCGCCGCACACTATCACCGCGCCCACCATAGGGTTGGGACGCGCATTAATAAAGCCTCCGGCTGCCAGTTGCAGGCAGCGGCGCATGTACATTTCGTCTGTCGTTGTTTGGTTCATAGTCGATAAATTGTTACCTTTGCAGCATCATGACCTACAATGAATTATGGCGCAGCCTCACCCATGCCTACGATGCCGGCGAGGCAAAAGCGATAGTACGTTACGTGCTCGAAGTGCGCTTCGGTATGTCGGTCGCTGACGTTTACAGCGACAAAGTTACACATTTAGCGGCAGACGACAGCCGCGAACTGCATGAAATAATGCGGCGACTGGGCAATTCGGAGCCGGTGCAATACGTGCTGGGCAGCGCCTGCTTTGACGGCAGAAGCTATGGCGTGAAGCCCGGAGTGCTCATTCCGCGGCCGGAGACGGAAGAACTCTGCGCATGGCTCCGCGAGAGTGCCTCGCCCGGGGCACACATACTTGACATAGGTACCGGCAGCGGATGTATAGCCATAACTGCCGCTCTCGACGTGGAAGGGGCTGCGGTGGAGGCGTGGGACCTGTACGACGTGGCTCTCGACGTGGCGCGTGACAATGCCGGAAAGCTCGGCGCCAAGGTGCATTTTGTAAAACAGGATGCGCTCAATCCGCCGCACGAGACATCTTGCCGCGACATCATTGTGAGCAATCCGCCATACGTCTGCATGCACGAAAAGGCGGCAATGGAACGCAACGTGCTCGACTACGAACCGCATTCGGCTCTCTTCGTGCCCGACGACGATCCTCTGATATTCTACAGAAGTATAGCCCGCTATGCAGCCAATGCCCTGCGCCGCGGCGGAATGCTGCTATACGAAATAAATCCGCTCTATCACGCCGAATTCACCGCCATGCTGCGCGACACGGGCTTCGGCTGTGTGGAGAGCCGTAACGACTGCTTCGGCAAGACGAGATTTGTGCGCGCCACAAAGCAGGACACCGCCTGCCTGGCATGAAAGGGATGAACGGCAGGGAACGAAAGCCTGCCCGCCACAAACTACAAAAGCAATGACGATGAAGAAAATATCTGAAAAGGAAGCGCTCCTGCGCCTTACGGCTCTCTGCTCGCAAGCCGAACACTGCTCATACGAGATGACGGAGAAAATGAAGAGATGGGAACTCACCGAACAGGAACAGGCAAACGTGATGGAATATCTCACACGCGAGCGGTACGTAGACGACGAACGCTTTGCACGGGCATTTGTAACAGACAAGATAAGATATAACAAATGGGGCAGGCGCAAGGTGGAACAGGCTCTGTGGATGAAGCACATAGACAGTGACATACGCCGAAAGGTGCTCGACGAGGTGGCTCCCGAGGAATACGACAACGTGCTGCGCGACCTGCTGAAAAGCAAAATGAAGAGCATAAAGGCAGCAAACAGCTACGAACGCGACATGAAACTCATGCGCTTCGCCCTCGGAAGAGGCTTTGACGCAAGCGAGGTAAGAGAACTGCTCGGCTGTGACTGGGAGGAATAAGAGGCGGCATACACACGCCATGTGTTTTTATTCTATACATTATTATATATAATAAAGAAAAGATGATTGTCAATCCCCTAACCCGCCTACTGGACCTCATATCGCCACGTATGTGCGCCATCTGCGACGAGCGGCTGAGCGTCAGCGAAGAGATGATGTGCGCCCCGTGCCTCATGCACCTGCCGCGCCTGCACCAGAGTGCCGCTCCGACAGACAACTACATGGCGCAGATGTTCTGGGGAATAATAGACATGGAGCGCGCCGCGGCATTCATGCAACACGTACCGCACTCGCCATCGTCCGACCTCATATACAACATGAAATATTGCGGACGCGACGACATAGCCATCTTCATGGGAAAAACAGCGGCACGCGAGATGGCGGCAGACGGATTCTTCGAAGGCATAGACCTGATAGTGCCGGTACCGCTGGCACGGAAGAGAGAGAGGGAACGCGGATTCAACCAAAGCGAGATGATAGCCAAGGGAATCAGCGAGATAACAGGCATAAGGGTGGAGACAAAGGCTGTAAAACGCACGCGCTTCGAGAGAAGTCAGACGGGACTGACACGCTCCGACAGACAGAAAAACGTGGAAGGAATGTTCGTAGTGCGCAACGCCGCACGCCTTGAGGGGCATCACGTGCTTATAGTGGACGACGTGATAACCTCGGGAGCCACCATCACTGCATGCGCCGCAGCCATCGCCAAGGCGGCTGACGTGAAAATAAGCGCAATGACACTCGCCATGGCAGGAGGATAGAACGAAGATGCCCGGAGCCGACCTTCTCAAGTTCTATTATCGCATGCCCGGAGCTGACCTTCTCGCGGCATAATGACATTTTGGGGTTAAATACTTTTAACCATGCAACGAACAAGGCTTTAATAAAGAATCCTTACCTTTGCAACAATTTACGAATCATAAAGATAACCATTATGAATATGATAAAAAAGACATTCGCATCGAAACTTCTCGATGTCAAGGCTATAAAGCTGCAACCCGCCAACCCGTTCACATGGGCATCGGGATGGAAATCACCGTTCTACTGCGACAACCGCAAGACACTCTCGTTCCCCGACCTGCGCAGCTTCGTAAAACTCGAACTGTGCCACGCCATACAGGAACAATTCCCCGAGGCAGAGGCTGTAGCAGGTGTTGCCACCGGAGCCATAGCACAGGGCGCACTCGTGGCTGACGCACTGGGACTGCCGTTCGTATACGTACGCAGCAAACCAAAAGACCACGGACTGGAGAACCTCATAGAGGGCGAACTGGAAAAGGGCACGAAGGTAGTGGTAGTGGAAGACCTTATCTCCACCGGCGGCAGCAGCCTCAAAGCCGTCGATGCCATACGCAAATACGGATGCGAGGTGATTGGCATGGTGGCTTCATACACATACGGCTTCCCGGTGGCAGAAAAGGCTTTCGACGAGGCTGGAGTGAAGCTCGTCACACTCACCGACTATGAGCACGTGGTGGAGCAGGCCCTCGAAACAGGATACATTAAAGCCGACGACGTGGAGGTGCTGAACGAATGGAGAAGCAATCCCGCCGAATGGAGAAAATAAGACAAGGAAGAAAGGATAGGCATGAGCAAATTTGAAAGCAGCATAAAACAGATTCCATACCCGCAACAGGCGGTGTACAGGAATATCAGCGGCCTCGAGAACCTCGAAAGGGTACGCGACCGAATACCCACAGACAAGGTGCAGGACTTCCACTTTGACCACGACTCTGTAAGCATAAGCGTGGCACCCGTGGGAGAAATAACACTGAGAATTGTGGACCGCGACGAGCCGAAATGCGTGAAGTTTGAAGCCGAAAAGTCGCCAGTACCGCTCACACTGTGGATACAGGTTCTCCCCGTGACCGAAAGCACAAGCAAGATGAAGCTTACGGTGGAGGCATCGCTCAATCCTTTCATAAAAGGAATGGTGGCACGCCCGCTGCAGGACGGTCTGGAGAAGATAGCCGACGCACTGGCACTCATCCCATACGAATAGAATACTCTTTAAACCACTTATCTACACTACAATGGCAAACAAACTCTGGGAGAAAAACTTTGAAATAAACAAGGAGATAGAACGGTTCACCGTGGGACGCGACAGGGAAATGGACATGTACCTCGCACGTTACGACGTGCTCGGCTCCATGGCTCACATCACCATGCTCGAAAGCATAGGACTGCTGAAGAAAGAAGAACTGAAACCGCTGCTCGCCGAACTGAAAAGGATATACGGCATGTGCGAAGACGGCTCGTTCTGCATAGAAGACGGCGTGGAAGACGTACACTCGCAGGTGGAACTGATGCTCACAAGGAGTTTGGGCGACATGGGAAAGAAGATACACAGCGGAAGATCGCGCAACGACCAGGTGCTCGTGGACCTAAAACTCTTTACCCGACACGAACTGCAGGAGGTGGCAGAGGGAGTAAAGAAACTCTTCGACGCGCTCATGGAAAAGAGCGAGAAACACAAAAATGTACTAATGCCGGGATATACACATCTTCAGGTGGCAATGCCAAGCTCGTTCGGACTTTGGTTTGGCGCACACGCCGAAAGTCTTGCCGACGACATGCTGTTCCTGCAGGCCGCCTACAAGATGACAAACCGCAATCCTCTGGGCTCGGCAGCAGGCTACGGCTCATCGTTTCCGCTCGACAGGCAGATGACTACAGACCTGCTCGGCTTCGACTCAATGGACTATAACGTAGTGTACGCACAGATGGGACGCGGCAAGATGGAGCGCAACGTGGCCTTCGCCCTGGCTTCGATAGCCGGAACAGTGGCAAAGCTGGCTTTCGACGCGTGTCTCTTCAACAGCCAGAACTTCGCATTCGTACGACTGCCTAAGGAATGCACCACAGGCAGCTCCATAATGCCACACAAGAAGAATCCCGACGTATTTGAACTGATAAGGGCGAAATGCAATAAGCTGCAAGGACTGCCCGGACAGGTGGTGCTGATAATGAACAACCTGCCTACAGGATACTTCCGCGACCTGCAGATTATAAAGGAAGTGTTCCTGCCTGCCTTCGGCGAACTGAAGGATTGTCTTGCCATGGCGGCATGGATAATAAGCAGAATAGAGGTGAACGAGAATATTCTCGACAACGACATGTACAACCCGATGTTCTCCGTGGAAGAGGTAAACCGCCTCGCCGCATCGGGAATGCCGTTCCGCGACGCCTACAAAAAGGTGGGACTGGATATAGAGGCGGGCTCGTTTGTCCCCGACAAGAACATTCACCATACTCACGCCGGAAGCATTGGCAACTTGTGCAACGACCGCATAACCAAACTCATGGAAAACGTGATGGAAGGCTTCGGATTTGACAAGGTGGCAAAGGCAGAAAAGGAACTGCTGGCATGAACATCAACGTAAGAAAGCTGATACCGGCAGCCATACCATGCCTGCTTCTTGCCGTAATGCTGTCGGCATGCAGCAAGGAGGAAGAGCAATACACGAAGGAATACATCTGCCAGTTCTCGTTCAACACACAACTCCACCCAACAAGTCTGCTTACCCTTGCACTCGCCAATCCCGCATCGTACGTAAAAATAGACGTAAAGGACGCATCGGGAACAAGACGCCTCGAAATAAGCTCGAACAACGGCAAGGACAAAGAGACCATCACCATATCTACAGACAAGGAGAACTACATGATAGGCACGGTGGGAGCCAACAGCAGTATCATTGTGGGCTGCTCGACATTCAGCGGACTGAAAGCATACGACAGCCAATGCTCCAACTGCCTCAACGACTATACCGGCAACAGCTACCCGCTGACATGGACATCAAACGGACAGGCCGTGGAATGCGGCAAATGCGGCAGGAAATATGAACTGAACTACGAGGGAAGCACCGAAGACGGCAAGACACTACTGCAATATAAAGTGGACTACAACGGCACGCTGCTCTCCGTACACAACTGACGCGCAGTATTCTTAATTTGTGTAAAAACATTTGGCTGTTACAGGAATAAATGATACCTTTGCAGCCGCAACAAACGCGGAAATAGCTCAGTTGGTAGAGCACGACCTTGCCAAGGTCGGGGTCGCGGGTTCGAGTCCCGTTTTCCGCTCACGTCCAATGATGCCGCAATGGTGGAATTGGTAGACACGAGGGACTTAAAATCCCTTGGCCAGTGATGGCTGTGCGGGTTCGAGTCCCGCTCGCGGCACATTGACAAAGACAAGTTCCGGGCTTTGCCTAACGGCAGACGCCCGGGCTTTTTGTTTATAAGCCATATACAAAACAGAGCCAATGCACACCGCTATTGATTAATAAAACATAAATTTCAACACCTTTTGACAGCCATACAACATTAAAAGCCTACCTTTGCACCTATTCATTAATAACAACAAAAAGACAACAAACCGCAAGCACGGCAACAAGTCTTCATAAACAAAACCAATACTAAATTAATATGCAAAAAAACAAAGTCTTACTCCTGTCGGCAGCATCAGCATTGCTCCTGACATCATGCTCTTCTAAACTCGGCACATTATCTGCCGACTACTTCAACGTGGTACCCAACCCGCTGGAAACACAGGCAGGCGAAGTTCCCGCTACCATCAACGGCATGTTCCCCGAGAAGTACATGAACAAAAAAGCAGTTGTAACGGTAACACCGGAGCTGCGCTATGCAAACGGACAGGTAGCACGTGGCAACAGCGCCACATTCCAGGGCGAGAAAGTGGAAGGCAACGACCAGACAATCTCTTATCTCGTAGGCGGCAACTACACAATGAAAACAAAGTTCCAGTATGTTCCGCAAATGCAGAAGAGCGAGATGTATCTCACCTTTGACGCGAAAATAGGCAACAAGAGCGTAAACGTACCCGCTGTAAAGGTGGCTGACGGCGTCATTGCCACATCAGAACTCTACGGACGCACACTGACAAGCGCACAGGGCTGCATAGCTCCCGACGCATTCCAGCGCGTGACAACACAGAAGCACGAGGCAAAAATAAAGTTCCTCATACAGCAGGCTAACCTCCGCAAGAGCGAACTGCAGAACAATTCCGTAACAGAATTCGTACAACTGCTCCAGAAAATCAACGCCGAGCAGGAGACTCTGAACCTGAACAACGTTGAGGTTTCGGCTTACGCATCACCCGATGGCGGTGTGAAACTGAACGACAAACTGGCAAGCCAGCGTCAGGAGAACTCTGAAAAGTATGTGGAACAGCAACTGAAGAAAGCAAAACTCGAAACCCAGGTGGACGCAAAATATACCGCACAAGACTGGGAAGGCTTCCAGGAACTGGTGGCTGCATCTGACATACAGGACAAGGACGTGATTCTGCGCGTGCTCTCAATGTATAAAGATCCGGAAGAGCGCGAACAGCAGATAAAGAACATGAGCGCCGGTTTCAAGGAACTCGCCGACGGCATACTGCCCGAACTGCGCCGCGCACGCCTCACCATAAACTACGAAGTGATTGGACGTGACGACGAACAGATTGAAGCTCAGCTGGCTGCCGACGCAAAGCAACTGAGCGTAGAAGAAATGCTCTACTCTGCCACACTGACAGAAAACGCTGCTGAACAGGAGAACAGATATAAGAAAACAACAGAAATATATCCGAACGACGCACGCGCATACAACAACATCGCCGCTCTGGAATATGCAAAAGGCAACTACGCCGAGGCAAAGAAATATGCACAGAAGGCATTGAGCATTGACCCGAAGAGTTCGGAAGCCAACGCAAACCTCGGTCTCATAGCCCTGCAAGCCGGCGACACCAAGACCGCAGAGACTTATATAGCCAAGGCTTCTACCGCTGAAGGACTGGCAGAGGTGCTCGGCAACCTGCACCTGGCACAAGGCAACTACGCTCTCGCCGAGCAGGACTTCGCCAAAGTGAACTCCAACAGCGCTGCTCTGTCGCAAATTCTCAACAAGAATTACAGCGCAGCAGCCAAGACGCTTGCCAACGTGAAGAACGCCGACGCCATGACCGACTATCTCACAGCAATACTGAACGCACGCCAGGGCAACAGCGGCGCTGCCACTGCAGCTCTGAGAAGCGCAATAGCTAAGGATCCGACGCTGGCATCATATGCTTCCAACGACCTCGAACTGTCGAAAATAAACAAGTAAAAAAGACATAACACTATCTCACGGAGAGCGAAATCGGTGACAATACAGTCTGAAAGTAACGAAATGATAAAGGAAATCATGGGAATGTTTATGAACAAAAGGAAACGTGAACACTGCCTTACTTTCATTCTGACTTCGGTCACGATTTCGCTCTTCGTATTTTTGATTATACCATTATTATCCTCATGCGGAGGAAAAAGCGGACACTTCCGCATTGAAGGACGATTCAGAAGTTTCAACCAAGGAGAATTCTATATCTACAACCCGCTTGGAGTGACAGCAGATATAGATACCATAAAAGTTGCCGACGGCAGATTCGCCTACGAAATACCGTTGGAAGAGAAATCCACTTTTATTATTGTTTTCCCGAACTACTCCGAACAAGTGGTATTCGGAGAACCGGGAGCCATTGTCAGCATGAAAGGGGACGCCTCACATCTTAAAGAGATGGAGATAACCGGAACTGACGACAACAAGAAAATGACAAACTTCAGACTTAACGCCAACAAAATGACGCCTCCGGAAGTGACAGAGGCGGCGGAGAAGTTTGTAGAAGAGAATCCCACATCACCGGTAAGCCTATATCTTGTGAACAAATACTTCATCCTTACGCAATCGCCCAACCACGCAAAGGCGTACAGACTGCTGAAGATGATGAACAAAGAGAACCCGGACGACACAAGAACAAAAAGACTTCTGCAGCAACTGGAAAGGCTGAAAGCTGCGGCTGAAGGCGAAAAGCTGCCCGACTTCACAGCAACCGACATAAACGGAAAGCGCATCGACAAGACGCTGTTCAAAGGAAAAGCTGGCATTATAAGCGCATGGGCTACATGGAACAACGACAGCAGGAACATGCAAAGAAAGCTTAAGGTGATGGAAAAGACATACGGAGACAGGCTCGCACTGGTAAGCATCTGTCTCGACGCACGCAAAAAAGACTGCGAAACATCAAACGAACGCGACTCCATATCGTGGAGCACCGTCTGCGACGGTAATATGTGGCAAACGCCGCTACTGCACACTATGGGCATGGCAACAGTGCCGGGCAACATAGTAATCGACAAGAACGGCACCGTCGTGGCACGCAATCTGGACAGCCAGCAACTTGAAGACAAGATAAAGAGGATGTTGGGAAAATAAAAAACATCATAAGTCAATGCTCGTAAAAACATACTGCGCCGCCGTAATGGGACTCGAAGCAACAGTGGTGACAATAGAAGTCAGCATGGCACGCGGCGTACTTTTTCATCTTACCGGACTGGCTGACACTGCCGTCCGTGAAAGCCACGACAGAATTGTGGCTGCACTGCAGAACAATGGTTTCAAATTCCCGGTGGCAGACATCACGGTAAACATGGCACCGGCTGACATACGCAAGGAAGGAAGCGGCTACGACCTGCCTCTTGCCATCGCCATCCTGGCAGCCTGCGACAAGGTGGAAAGCGACAAGCTGGGCGACTACATGCTTATAGGAGAGCTGGGGCTGGACGGCTCGCTGCAACCGGTGAGGGGCGCACTGCCGATAGCTATAAAGGCAAGGGCAGAGAAGTTCAAAGGACTGATAGTGCCCAAACAGAACATCCGCGAAGCCGCTGTAGTAAACAACATCGACGTCTACGGCATGGACAGCATCATGGATGTGGTAAGATTCTTCAACGGAGAGGCATCATACGAGCCTACCGTCATCGATACCCGGAGAGAATTCTACGAGCACCAGACACACTTCGAGCTTGATTTTGCCGACGTAAAAGGGCAGGAAAACGTAAAGCGCGCCCTCGAAGTGGCAGCCGCCGGCGGACATAATCTCATCATGATAGGTCCTCCCGGCAGCGGAAAGTCAATGATGGCAAAACGTCTGCCATCCATCCTGCCTCCCCTCTCGCTTGCCGAAAGTCTTGAAACCACCCAAATACACAGTGTTGCCGGCAAGCTCAGCCGCGACACCTCGCTGATAACACAACGTCCTTTCAGGGCTCCCCATCACACAATATCGCAAACAGCACTCGTAGGAGGCGGAACAAATCCGCAGCCGGGCGAAATCTCGCTCGCCCACAACGGCGTGCTCTTTGCCGACGAGCTTCCCGAATTCAGCCGAAGCGTCCTCGAAGTGATGCGCCAGCCGCTCGAAGACAGAAAAATTACCATCGCGCGAGTAAAATACACCATAGAATATCCCTGTTCGTTCATGTTCGTGGCATCGATGAACCCCTGCCCATGCGGCTACTACGGCGACCCCACTCACAAATGCGTATGTTCGCCCGGACAGATACAGCGTTACATGAACAGAATAAGCGGTCCGATGCTCGACCGCATCGACATTCAATGCGAGATATCCCCCATTCCTTTCTCCGATCTATCACAAGCACAGCAGGGCGAACCGAGCTCTGCCATCCGGGAGCGTGTCATTGCGGCACGGAAAATTCAGGAAGAACGCTTCAGAAGCCACAAGCACATACACTGCAACGCACAGATGACGGAACGGATGATACACCAATATGCCGAGCCGGACACCGAATCGCTGGATATGCTGCGCCTTGCCATGGAACGTCTACATCTGTCGGCACGTGCCTACAGCCGCATCCTCAAGGTGGCACGCACCATCGCCGACCTCGAAGGCTCGCAGAATGTACAGCTCCAACACATCTCCGAAGCCATCGGATACCGACAGCTCGACCGCGGAGACTGGGCGGAAAGGGGAATGTAACTACCCTTCACCTGCATTCTGACACACACATTTCTCCTTTCGTTCACGCCCATGCACGAACTTATAGGCGACATAAACCATAAAAACATAGTACATAATCATGAAAAAGAACCGATTAATATTTTTATTCCTGGCAATGACATCGGTTGCCGCCGCACAGGAGGTTTCTATATGCAAATATCTCGGCGACCGCAAGGCTGCCGTGAGCCTCACCTACGACGACGGTCTGCTGGAACACAAGACGCTCGTTGCCTCCGAACTCGAGAAGCGCGGATTGAGAGGCACCTTCTGGATTATCGGCAAAATGGTGGGCGTGAAAGACCCCAAACTTGGCGACAGGCTCTCGTGGAGCGAGCTCGGCGAAATGGAGAAGCGCGGACACGAGATAGCAAGCCACACATGGAGCCATCCCAACTGCCGCAAGGTGGGATATGAGGCATTCATGTACGATGTGTGGCGCAACGATTCTGCCTTCATGAGCAGCATGGGTCACAAACCGCTCACGCTTGCCTATCCGTATAACGCCAAGACCGACAAGGTGGTGGCTGCCGTAGATTCGGGAAGAATAGGCAGCAGGACATTCCAGAAGGGTCACGGACAGCAGAACAACAAGACCACGCTGCCCATGATGACCTCGTGGATGCATGAGCTTATAGAGCGCGGCGAATGGGGAGTGACCATGACGCACGGCATAACCCATGGCTACGACAAATGGTACAAGCCGCAAGAGCTGTGGCAATTCTACGACACGCTGAAGGCTTACGGCAAGGATGTTTGGACGGGCACGTTCGCACAGGTGATGAGTTACACCAAAGAGCGCGACGCCATAACCCTGAAACAGCATACGAGCGGCGCGGGCACCGACAGCTGGAGCCTGGTGGTCACACCGTCGTGTAAGCTCGACTCACAGATATTCACACAGCCGCTAACCATGAAACTGACGGGTGCTGCACACAATGTGAAGGCTGTACAGGACGGCAAGACGCTGGCGTGTTACGGCGACAGAGACGCAAGGCTCATAGACTTCAATCCCTTCGGCGGTGCGGTGACCATTACCTATGCCAAGGTGCTCAACATCATCGGCGACTCATACGTGCAGAACCACAGACGACCGAAAGAGGAAACATGGCACTACAAGATGGCACAGCAGATGGGTTTCACCTACAACAACTACGGGCGCAACGGTTCATGTGTGGCTTTCGACCGTACACACGACGGCAAATATAACTTCGGACCGGCGATGTACACCAAGACGGGGATGATGGACGGGGCTGCCGACTACGTAATAATCATTGGCGGACACAACGATGCCTGCAAGATAGGCAACAGCAAAGACTCGCTGAAGATGTTCAGAGACTCTCTCGAACTGCTTGTAACAAACCTCAAGGCGAGGTGCCCGCATGCCAAGATAGGCTACGTAACGCCCTGGTACCGCGACGTTGCGGGCTTCAAGCAGGTGTGCAAGGTTATCAAGCAGGTGTGCAGGAAGCACCGCATACCCGTTCTCGACAACTACAGCAAGTCGTGCGTGATAGACGTGCGCAACGCCGACTTCCGCAAGCAGTACTTCCAGGGTCCCAACGACACTGCCCACCTCAACAACAAGGGGCACGACCTCTTCCTGCCCGTAGCCAAGGAGTGGTTTGTGAAGTATATGCAGTGACAACAACATAAGCCTTATACAACCAATACATTATAAAAGAAGAACAGATTTATCATGAAAGGGATGCTTAATTGTACCATGGCGACGCTCATGGTTCTGGGTTGCAGTTTCGCCCTTTGCAGCTGCAGCGACGATGACGACAACGCGGAAAGCACACAGGAGAGCTACACACCGCCTGTGGCTCCTGTCGAAGATTATACATGCGTCCGTCCCGACTTTCTCCGCGAGGGCGACATGATTGCCATTGTGAGTCCGTCGTACGTCACCGACGAGGAGACCATGACGAAAGGCATGGATGCCATACGCGCCATGGGCTTTGTTCCGGTGCTCGCCCCCAACGTAAACAAGGCTTATCTTGAGAAATATGCCGGCACACCGGCGGAGCGCACAGCCGACCTGGAGTGGGCTTATGCCAATTCAGACATCAAAGCCATCATGACGACACGTGGAGGCTACGGTGCCATACAGCTGTTGCCGCTGCTCAATGCCGACGTATTGAGCGCCAACCCAAAGTGGCTCATAGGTTACAGCGACATCACCACCCTGCTCTCGTTCTCGGTATCAGCCAAGGTCATGGCCATTCACGGCACCATGCTCAGCTCGCTGAAGTCCACCGGTGGCACAAGCTATGACGACACTCTGCTTAAAAGTTTGCTCACGGGCTTGCTGCCACACTACGAATGGCAGTCGTCAGCACATGCCAACCGTCCCGGCACAGCCACAGGCATGCTCGTTGGCGGCAACATGTCTACCTTTACGCCGCTCATAGGTTCCGACTACGACTTCACCTCACACGGCGACATCATACTCTTCGTGGAGGAGATAGGCGAGAATGCCCGCAACATAGACCGCATGATGTACAGTCTGCGCCTGCATGGCGTACTGTCGAGAGTGAAGGGAATACTCGTCGGCGACTTTGCCAACTGCGGCGACGAGTTCCGGATAGGCAGCATAGAAGAGATGCTAAGCAAGTACACGCTCTCTGACATGGATATTCCCATAGCCTACGGATTCCGTGCGGGTCATGCAGGCGTCAATATGCCACTCGTCATAGGCGCACAGGCAACGCTGGACGTCACCGCCAACGCAGCCTCACTGACTTTCCAGCTTCCCTGACACTCCCACGAAACGTAGTGCGATATAACACGTATAACATTTATTTACTTTTATGAAAAATGTTTACTTTAACGTGTGTTAATCGGCATCCAAATCTCGATTTCTGACCTACGACGCGAAAATTGGCGCTTTTACTCTCAAATAGGGAACGCTGATAGTCAGCGAGTTACGCGTTTTGCGATTT
>CAMTJK010000057.1 GCA_947072805.1 uncultured Prevotella sp. | reverse complement strand
TCGTAACGGCGTTGCCAAAAAAGCGTAATCGTTTTTCGACCCGTCGGGAGCACAATTCGACTCACTTTGATTAACAAAAATTTACACCTAGAATGCCGGGTTTAAAAATGTTAAATTCGACCAAATATCTTTACAAATTAACTCATGTTAAGTGCAGTTACGCGTTTGGTATTAAGACAAAGCATTACAATAAATCCATGCCTATACTAATACGTAATGTCTTTACGTTTATCGGTTACGATGAAATTCCATTGCGCCCTCTAAACGTAAAAACATCTGCGCAATAGGATAAGTTGTTATCATCATAACGCTAATGACCGTTTCGGGTTTAATCTTGTTTTGATATCAATGGAAAAACATAAAACAACTCAAGAGCAGATGATGTCTCATCAATGGGTTTGTTACTAACGAATGCTTTTGTCTTCTAACAGAAAGGCGCAATAGAGAGTGCAGACAAGCTCATCGGGAAATAAATGCCCCAAAAGGCTAACTTTAAGGACGTCAGCAGTAGACAAGTTGCCAACATCCAAAAGAAAATCAATAGAGGGCCAAGAGAAAAATAAACTTTGAAACACCCCAAAGCAAGTTCTTTAGATTCTTTACATAGTTATGCATTAGCTTTTGGGCTCAATAACCACACATATATAAAACCTTACAACATTAGAATAAAACTATACTATTTATGTAGGAAATCCTTATTATCAACAGTATTATTAAACCACTTATTATAGGTCGCTTGGTGGCAAACTGTCGGCTGATACGGTTAAGCGTATGGGGATATCGTAACAGCTGACAAAAACTATTAGATAATGGCGTATATCGATAACTATTCTGATAAAAGTTTTTATAATTCGACAATTATTCTTACTTTTGGATAGGAAAGGCAAGACTTGTGCAAAAAGGTAAAAAGGGGTTACTTGATTGCGCTATTTTGCACCATAATATATGTAGAAGTTTTAATATAATAAAAGGTAAAGACGATGAGAAGAGAGGAAAGATATGTCCGTGCGATAGAGATGTGGCGTAAGGCAATGCCCGAGGTTGGTACGGAACTGGTATACGGCAGTGTTTTTCAGTTGTTAGTAGCAACGTTGTTGAGCGCGCAGTGTACAGACAAAAGAGTGAATAGTGTAACGCCGCGGCTGTTCAGCAGATATCCTACCCCAAAGGAGATGGCGGAGAGTAGCGAGGAGGAGATAAGAGATATGATATCGTCAGTGTCGTACCCAAATGCCAAGGCAAGGCATTTGGTAGTGATGGCACGAGCGCTGATGGATAAACATGGAGGTGCGGTGCCCCATGACATGGATGAGCTGACGGCATTGCCGGGAGTGGGTAGGAAGACAGCCAATGTGGTGAGGAGCGTGGCGTTCGGCATACCCGCAATGGCAGTAGACACACATGTATATAGGGTTAGTCACAGAATGGGATTGGTAGACGTCGCAGACAACACCCCCGAAAAGGTAGAGCGACGGTTGATGAAACACATTAATCGGCAGGACGTGGCAAAGGCACATCATTGGATACTGTTGCATGGCAGGTATGTGTGCCGTTCAAGAAAACCTCTGTGTGAGGAATGTGCAGTAGCGTGCTGCTGTGCCATGCATGAGCGCAACGAAAAGTCAAAAGCAAAAAGAAAGGAGGACAAGGTATGAAAATGAGAATGTTGGCAGTGGCTGCCGCATGCTATCTATGTGTGGCGGCAATGTGTGATGAAAGACCGGTATGGCAGAATCCCGAGGTAAACGCAACGAACAGGTGCCCGAGGAGGACAGACTTTTTTGCTTATGAAGACATTGAACACGCTGGGACGGACGAAAAACGGATGTCAGCGAGGTTCATGACAATGGAGGGACTATGGAAGTTCCGTTTCGACAATAACTATAACGACCGACCTGCAGATTTCTACGTAACAGCATATGACGATACGGCATGGGACTATATAAACGTTCCAGCACTCTTCGAGATAAATGGATGGGGCGACAGAATATACAAGAACGCCGGCTACGCCTGGGGGAATACATTCGACAGTAATCCTCCGTATGTATCAACGATGCACAACTATACCGGTTCTTATAGAAGACATTTTACCCTGCCAGATGAATGGAAAGGCATGAGAGTGTATTTGCACGTAGGATCGGCAACAAGCAACGTGACGTTGTGGGTTAATGGCAAGGAGGCAGGATACAGCGAAGATTCGAAAGTTGCTGCCGAGTTTGATATTACAGACAAGTTGAAGTCGGGAGACAACTTGATAGCCATGCAGGTTATGAGGTGGTGTGACGGTTCCTATTTAGAGGACCAGGATTTTTGGCGTTTTACGGGAATAGCCCGCGAGGTATATATATATGCGCGTCCTCAATGTCACATATCTGACTTGCGCATAGGGCAGGATTTAACGCCACAGTCGGGATACAGAACTGCCTTGCTGACTGTGGATGCAGACGTTATACCCGGAGGGAGAGACGTGACATGTGAGTATGTACTATGCGACGCAGAGGGGAAAATGCTGGCAGACGGACAACTCAAGCCGACGGGCGACAGACATCATACAGAGGTGATACTGCCTGGAGCAAGGGCATGGACGGCAGAGACACCATATCTGTACCGCCTCTTTGTAACTCTGAAACAGGATGCCAATGTGTTGGAGGTGATTCCGCTCAATGTTGGCTTCAGGCACATAGAGACAAAGGATGGACAGCTTCTTGTGAACGGAAAGCCAATACTTATAAAAGGGGTGAACAGGCACGAGTTGGATACCGATAGTGGATATGTGGTGACGATGGAGAAGATGTTGCAAGATATAAGGATAATGAAGGATCTCAACATCAATGCCGTAAGGACATGTCACTATCCGAATGATCCGAGATGGTATGCTCTGTGCGATAGGTACGGCATTTATGTCACAGCAGAGGCAAACATAGAGAGCCACGGAATGGGATACGGCAAGAATACGTTGGCACGGCGGAAGGACTATGCCAAGGCACATCTGGAACGTAACGAGGCTAATGTAATGACCCTACGCAATCATCCCTGCATAATAGTCTGGAGTCTCGGTAACGAGGCTGGATACGGAGAAAACTTCGAAAAAGCATACGATATGGTTAAACAGTTGGATGACTCGAGACCGGTGCAGTACGAGCAGGCGGGACAAAATGGCAAGACGGACATATTCTGTCCTATGTATTATGACTACAGACGGTGTGAAGAATATGCCGAGGGCGAAAATCCGAGGCCACTTATACAGTGCGAATATGCACACGCCATGGGAAACTCAATGGGAGGATTGCACGAATACTGGCAACTGGTAAGGAAATACAGAAAATATCAGGGCGGATATATATGGGACTTCGCTGATCAGGGATTGAGAGATACGAGTCGCATAACGGGATGCGAGATATTTGCATACGGAGGAGACTATGGTAGGTATTCGGCAACCGACTACAATTTCAACTGCAACGGGATAGTGGCGCCTGACAGACGCTACAACCCACACGCGTACGAGGTACAGTATCAGTACCAGAATGTATGGATAACGGACAGGGGAATAGCACAGGGAAAATTTGAGGTGTACAACGAGATGTTCTTTAGACAGCTTGACGACATGACACTTGAGGTGGAGCTGATGAAACAAGACTGCAATGTACCCCAGGCCAGAATGACGGTACAACTGAAAGGCATACGTCCGCAGGAGCACAGAACTTTCAGACTAAAAAGACTGGCATGTATGGTACAGGAAGTGATGCAACAATTCCCAAACGATGAGATAACGGCACTCTTCACAGTAAAGATAAACAGGGCAACGGCTCTGCTGGAAAAGGGACACATGGTGGCAAGACAGCAGTTTGTATTAAGAGAATATCTTTTCCCACAGTTGTCACTGGAGGCAAAGGCATCCACACCAACATCAGAATCGATATTAACTTTACCTTACCGCGTGGAAGAGACGAAATCGTATATAAGGTTGGCTGCCTGCAGGACTGTAATGACTGTGGGTAAAAGGTCGGGATGGATAGATTACATAGATGTAGACGGACAGCCCATGTTCTGTGACAGACAGTCGCTGATGCCCGAATTTTGGCGAGCTCCAACGGACAACGACTATGGTGCCCGATTACAGCAAAAATATGGGGTGTGGAAGAATGTAACAATGAAACTCGAACGAGTAGGACTCTGCTGCGATGATAGTGTAGCAAGGGTGACAGCGATATTTGACATGCCTGATGTGTCAGCAAAATTGACAATGGTGTATGCTCTTGATAGCTATGGCTCGATAACGGTACAGCAGCGTATGGATGCCGACACAACGGCAGTGGTGCCTGATATGTTTCGCTACGGCATGCAGTTACAGATGCCGGGAAACTATGATCGTATGAATTATTATGGAAGGGGACCGGTTGAAAACTATGCTGACAGGAAAACAAGTCAGTTGCTTATGACTGCCGATACGACGGTGGCAGCTTCCTTCTTCCCTTACATCCGCCCGCAGGAGTGTGGTAACCATACGGACGTACGTCATTTTTCGGTGTATGACGGTAGAACAGGTAAAGGATAGACTTTCTACGCCTCAGTGCCCATGGAGTGTAGCGCGTTGCCTTATCTCACAGAGCAGCTGGACGATGGCGACAAAAAGGAGCATCGACATGGCAGACATAGCGGTGACCTTATAGAAATGGGCATAACACAAATACACATCCAACTGGCACAGTGTGGAGTCGGATGTGTAAACGCTTGGGGTGCCTTGCCAAGGAGCGAATACAGGCTGCCTTACTCAAGTCGATGCTTTACATTCGGGATAAAGCCATTCAGTCGAGATGAAAGAGTTCGCGTAGGGGAACAGTAACGGGAGAGTTGTCATCATTGACTTCCATAATGTCTGCCATCATGTCCCACCAGCGCTGAGTTATTGGGTCTACATTGGTGGTGTCTTGGCTATTGGTGTCAGAGGCGCATTTCTGTACGGCAAAGAGTATATTGGTGTCTTTGTCCCAGAAAATGCTGTAGTCGCTGACGCCTTGCTTCTTTATCATCTGCTTTAATTCGGGCCATATTGCGGCGTGGCGGCGCTCGTACTCTTCCTCACAGCCAGGCTTGAGGATCATCTTGAATGCAAATCGTTTCATAGTAGTGATGTTTTTAGAAAATTAGTTATTTGGTATATGCTTTTTGTCTTTGGTGGTATCCTTATTCTCCTCGTACTTTGTTCTCTTAGTCATTTTCTGTCAGTGACATGTAATATAACAGTCGGTATAGATTGAATAATGTAAGTTTCGGATGCTCGCCTGTGAGGTGGCGGCGTAACGGCAGGCACATTATACGATAACATGCGCGGAAGAGAGTTGCGGGCAGGAACTGGTCAAGCTTCGAAGTAAGGGCAAGCAGGCGCGAATAGCCGTCGAGCTCGGATCTGAATGCGTGGAGGGTGCGCAGAGATTCTTCGGTCTTGAGGATGAATGTGTCGTTGGACTCGTAATCGCCAATAGTCACCGGATTGTCTATATGGAGTATAGTGCATCCTTGCTGTTGCAAACGTCTGCCGAATAACACGTCTTCATAGCCGTAATGCTTTACACGCTCGTCGAAAGGATTGGCAAGCATTACGCTGCGGCGTATCATGAAGTTGGTGGTGCGGAAGCTACTATAGGGATGATGTGCGCGGACGGTAGCTGTGTGTTGTGGGGCATAGTACCGTTCATAGCGAAAGCGGAGGTTGGATATAGATAGAGAGCTGTTTTCACCGGCAGAAACTCCACCACACACAACATCGGTACTACCAGCATGGGCGAGGTAGGTTGATATGAAGGTGGGGAGTGGGGGATGAACGTCGCAGTCGAGAAACAGAAGCCATTCGCCTGAAGCTCTGTTGGCAAGGATATTGCGTATGGCAGCTCTGCCCACATTGTGTGGCAGTACTGTGTATGTGGCGTGAGGCAAGGAGGCGATGGCACTGTTTGCAGTTATGGTTTGGGCGGAAGTAGAGCCGTCATCGATGACAATGATTTCGTAACTAAGGTGGTTGGCTTCGAGCTGTGCGCTTAGGGCAGAGACGAGTGGCATGCAACAGTACTGGTAGACGGGTATTACTACCGATATGATGATGCTGCCGGTATTGTCTTGCATATCGTTGCACATAATATATATATAATAAGGTGTATAACAAAAATGCCGCGACACAGGCAGCAGTATCTTTCTTGCATCAGACAAAAATATAAAAAAAAAGTAATTGTGGGAACTTTTATCCATTTTATTTGGTGGTATTGAGCGAAAATACTACTTTTGCCGCGGTTTTTAACAATGTAAAGTATGAAAAAATCAGTATTCAAGACAATGGCAGTGTGCTTGGTGCTCATGTTTGGCACATCAGGAGCAAGTGCTCAAATCAACCTTGGCAACATTCTCGGCGGTCTCTCGGGAACGACCGAAAACGCCTCCACCGGTGATCTTATCTCTACACTCACATCCGTATTCTCGGGAGAAAAACAGGCATCCGAAAACCAGATTGTGGGCACATGGGTATATACAGAACCGGCGGTAATGTTCGAATCAGATAATTTTTTGGCAAAGGCTGGTGCCGGTGTTGTGGCCGAAAAATTGGAAAGCAGGTTGCAGACATATCTTACTAAGTACGGCATAGAACCCGGGATAATGACAATTGTGTTTGCAGAAGATGGAACGTTTTCAGAAACACTGAAAAAAAAGACGTTAAAAGGGACTTGGAAAGTAGAGGATTCAAAGCTCATTCTCACTTACGGAACCATAAAGCCCGTATCGATAACAACACAGGTGGAGGGCAAAAATCTCATGATAGTGACTGATGCTACACAACTTCTTAATTTCATGAAGACACTAGGAAGTAAGTCAACAAATGCAAGTATAATCACCATAACATCGTTGATGAAAAGCGTAAAAGGCTTGCAAGTGGGACTTACTCTTGTTAAAAAATAATAATAATGTGTTCAATAGAAGGTGAGAACACATTAAAAAGAGTAACTTTGCAGCCGCTGTCACGAGATGACGGCACAACAAATTCAAACCTAATTAAAACATAACACAAATGGCAACAAAAATCAGATTGCAGCGCGGCGGACGTAAAGGCTATGCCTTTTACAGCATCGTCGTAGCCGATGCAAGAGCACCACGTGATGGTAAATTTACTGAAAAGATTGGTACGTACAATCCCAACACCAATCCCGCCACAGTAGATTTGAATTTCGAACGTGCCCTCTATTGGGTGGAGGTTGGAGCACAGCCTACTGACACGGCACGCAACATTCTCAGCAAGGAAGGTGTATACCTTATGAAACATCTGCGTGGTGGAGTACGCAAAGGTGCTTTCGATGAGGCTGCAGCTCAGAAGAAGTTTGACGCGTGGAAAGCCTTGAAGGTAAAAGGTGCAGAGGCTGTACGCGAAAGTGAGGCAAAATCAAAGAAAGATGCCTACAACAAAGAACTCGAGGCTGAAAAGAGAATCAATGAGGCTATAGCAAAGAAGGTAGCCGAGAAGAAAGCAGCCAAAGCTGAAGAAGAAGCGCAGAAAGCTGCAGAAGCAGAGACTCCCGCAGAAGAAACACCGGCAGAGGCTTAACATGGAAATTTCTGTGGGTGCTTATAAAGAAGTGCTGGCAGAGATTTGAAAGAAAAAATAGTAGGGCGAAGCATTTGCTTCGCTCGCTTTTTGTTTACACAATATCTTTATTCCTGAAACATGATATTATTAATGGAATATCTTTATTTTCGTAGATATTTCAGATAAAGTTCCTCGTATCGACGCGCTACTTTTACATATTCGTGATGACGGCTCACGTACAAGCGGCTCTGACGTTTGAGCTCTGCAATGCGTTCTGGATGGAGGACAAGATTCTCTAACGCTCTGAATACACTCTCGTAGCAGGGCTCTACATTAAGGATGGGACGCAGTTCGTTCTCACCGATGATGGCGTAGTTCTCCTCTTCACCGCCCCCTATGCATATAATTCCTTTCGACATGGCAAGTAGGGGATTCATGGAGGGAGTGTAACTGTAGAGTTGATCGAGAATGGCATCGCTACCCTCCATCATCCTTTCGTATACATTGAAAGGGACTGATTCTGCTTTCTGTAGGCATACAAGACCAGGATATTTAGCCACAACAGCTTCTGCGGCACGTAACATGATGTCAGTACCCTTGTACTCGTGACGCTGGCGATTGATGCCTATAAAGAGCTTCAATGGTGGACGGAAGTCTACGGAACCTATATCTGCAGGCATTCTAATGGGATATGGAATGAATGTTGTCTTTTGGGGAAATTTTGGACGGTAACATACATCATATTCGTAAAGTCCCGTAACGATGCCGTCACAATCGTCGGCTATATATTTGTTAAGAGTCTCCTTTGCTGTGCCGAGCCAGTCGCGCTGCTCCTTTATGGAGTCTTCGTTGGTCCTAACCATAGAGCCTATGTTGAAGTCGCTGTAGCGCAATGGTTTGTCGTACAGACAAGTGTGTACCCAGTACCAGTCCATGCCAAAAGCACCGAGGAACATGCTACCATTATTCCTACGCAGGTATCTGTATACAGGGAATATGCGCTCCGCCTTCAATTCGAGAAACATGGGATTGATGAGCTGTACTACATCATAGCCTCTTAGGCGAGGCAGTACGGAGTACAGTTTGAGCATGAGTTGTATGCCGCCAAGCTTGCCGGGTTTGCGCGTGAGGGAAATGTCACGAGGATAATTTTTCCAGAAATCGCCGTTGGAGACTACTGTCACTTTGTGCCCCAGCACACGCAAGCCCTCTGCCAGGGTGGCGTGTACATTGCTGTATTCTCCCAAAAGTAAGATTCTCATTGATGTCTCATTTTGTGTGAAGGTGTTGCAAGCCTAAAGTTCTCTGGATAGTAGTGGCAGGGTGCGCATGAGTATAGCGCGACCCGCCTTGCTGTTTGTCATACGGCGGAACCACTTGTATTTTATTGTATAATCCTTGTCGGGCAGAGGAAAAAGTCCCTCCCTGTGCAGTTCGTCAAGTTTTTTATTCACATAGTTCGTTGAGCGGGTGAGGACCATTATGTTGTATATATAGTCCATGGTAAGCTGGGCTATTCTTCTCTGCATGGCGTTGCTGTCGTGGGCAGGTAAGCTTAATGACTTTTTGCGCAGGCTGTATATCACGTCAAGGTTGTCGTTTATTCTCTTCAGCCTGTTGCGTGTATCGCCCTTGTGCAGTGCTGATGTGCCGTGTCTACGGTAAAAATAGGCCTTTACATCGGCACGCACCACATTTTCAGCCCTCAACAGTAGCTGTGGGGTGAACTCCTCGTCCTCACCATAACTGATGCCGTGAGTAAAACGTAGACTACCCACAATGCTTCTTCTGAACAGGTAGCAGCAGGCTGAACCGTGGATATTGTTGTTGTGCATATATTCTGTGCCGCTGACAGGAGAGGAGACAGATGGCATTTTGAACTCCTCGTTCTCATTGTGGGTGAAGTCGAACATCACCATGTCATTTTCTTTGTATCTTGCTATATCAAGGCAGTACTCGTAAGGAGCATGACGCAGATAATCATCGCCATCCACGAACTGTATATATTTGCCATGCACGAAATCGAGTGCGGCGTTGCGTGCTGAGCTTATGCCACCGTTTTTCTTCCTTATATATATTATGTCATCACAACAGTGTATGAGTTCCTCGATAGGGGAAACCTCTGAACCGTCGTCTATAACAATGATCTCTCTTTCGAACGGTCGCAACGACAAGGCAAGGATGCTTTCCATACACTCTGTAAGCATCCATGTCTCAGTGTTATGGCATGTTATCACGAAGCTTATCAGCGGAGCCTTCTTGCCCTGTTCAGTATTTTGAAGATTATGCATAGACCTTTTATTCCAAATAAGTTAAGTAATACAGCCTTCACCTTCATCATGAAGTTTAGACCACTAAATTCTGTAATACGAATTCGTTCAAGTCGCGGCTCATAGCCGGAGATATCATACATGGTTATCTGAATGTTCAGTACGTGCATGTAGTATGTGTAGAACAGCGGGTGATCTCGGAACATGTCGATAACCTGTAGATGAGCATCAAGTAGCATTCCGTATTCGTCCGGTCCTGCTGTAGATGTAATTCCATGCTTGTTGAAGCAGTAGCAGTACATACCCTTGTCTGTGGTGGCTACCACATGTGCATGTTTCAGTATCTGCGGCATTATATATACATCTTCGAAAACCAAGCCCTCCGGAAAGCGTATGCCGTCAAATAGATGTCTACGGAATATCTTGTTCCATACGTAGTTGTGCTGATATGAACGTCCGCGCATCCAGTATTCGCTCATTTCGGTAAACACCTCTTTCTCAAAAGTTATTGCCGACTGTTTGCCCGACTTCTGTAGGACAGAGACCGGATACTCCAGGATGTCATATTCCGGATGTTCTCTCAGTATATCTGCCAGACTTTGCATAGTGTTGTCGGCGATGTAGTCATCGGGGTCTACAAATGTTATGTAGTTGCCTCTGGCAATATCAAGTCCGGCATTTCGTGCCGAGCTGAGACCTCCGTTTTGCTTGTGTATGACGGTGATACGTCTGTCGCGTTGTGCCCATTCGTCGCATATCTGCGGACAACAATCGGGAGATCCGTCGTCAATCAGAATAATCTCCAAGCCGTCGCACTGTTGTCCCGTGACACTGTTTAGGCATCTCTCAAGAGTATCGCTGACGCAATAGACAGGAATGATGATTGTCAGGTGTATATTCATTCTTTCTCACTATCTGTGGACAAAGGTACTAACTTATTTTTAATATCAGAATGTCATTCTATATGTTTTTGGCCTATTATAGGCTTGTTTATGTAATAAAAAGCCCAATCATTCGTTTAAACAATGATGAGCGAAGCAGAATCGAAAGACAATTACGGTCATGTACTGAAATATACGGGAGTGTTCGGAGGCGTGCAAGGTCTTAACATCATAATAGGCCTTGTACGCAACAAGCTTGTCGCCATTCTGCTCGGTACGGGTGGAATGGGGCTTGTCTCGTTATTCAGTACTACTATAACGTTTATTTCTCAATCCACAAACCTTGGCATCTCTTTCAGTGCGGTAAAGCATCTTTCGGAAATATCCGACAGTGGCGATGATGCGAAGATAAGTCATTATATAAAGGTAATAAGAGCATGGAGTCTGGCAACGGCACTTTTCGGTATGTTTGTATGCGTACTGGTAGGACCTTTGTTAAGCGATTATACGTTTTCGTGGGGAGATCATACGCTTCATTTCGTCTTCCTTGCACCTGCTGTAGGCATGCTCGCCATAACAGGTGGTGAGACAGCAATACTGAAGGCCTTGCGTCGTCTGCGGACATTGGCTGCAATCCAGATATGTCTTGTAGTACTCTCGCTGCTCATATCTGTTCCATTGTATTATTATTTCGGTCAGGCAGGCATTATTCCTGTTATCGTTCTGATGGCGTTTGTGGGAATGTGTCTCACATTGTATTATTCTTTACGCTTATATCCATTGAAAATCAGTGGCTGGTTCGTGGCATTGGGTGAAGGTACCTCGATGGTAAGGTTGGGCGTGGCTTTTGTTCTTGCCGGTATATTAGGTAGCGGCGCAGAGATGATAATACGCTCGTACCTTAACGTCTGCGGAGACCTTGACATGGTTGGACTGTACAATGCCGGCTTTATGATAACCGTAACGTATGCCGGGATGGTATTCTCGGCTATGGAGACAGACTATTTTCCGCGACTGTCGGCTATCAATCATGATACGGAAGCTGTCAATCTTGCGGTGAACAGGCAGATTGAGGTGTCATTGCTGATACTCTCGCCTATGTTGGCATTGCTTATCATAGCCCTTCCAATACTTATCCCTCTATTATATAGCAGCCGATTTGTCCCAGTGGTATCAATGGCACAAGTGGCTGTCTTTTCTATGTATTTGAAGGCTATATCACTTCCCATATCTTATGTTACGCTTGCAAAGGGAGATTCGTGGGCTTATCTGGTATTGGAGGCAGCTTTCGATGTACTGCTTGTGGCGATGATCATTATAGGGTTCGACAACTGGGGCATAACTGGAACGGGTATTGCAATATCGGTGTCTTACTTGATAGATTTGATAATAGTGTATGTGTATGCGAGATTAAGATACAGTTACTTAGTGTCAAGCTCTGTGCTGACATTCGCATTGATACAGCTTCCGCTTGGCGTCATGGCATATCTTATAACACTGATGTCCGTCAATTGCCTGATGTATTGGGTCTTTGGAATAATCATTTTTGTTGTAAGCTCCACTGTGTCGCTATATATATTAAGGAGCAAGACATCGTTATGGGATGCCTTAATGAAAAAAATACATCGCCATGGCTAAGGTTACCGTGCTTGTTGCAGTATACAATGCTGCCGAATACTTGTCAGAATGTTTAGAATCACTTTTAAATCAGACGCTAAGAGATATAAGGATTGTATGTATAGATGATTGCTCTACAGACAACTCTCTTTCTTTACTAAACGAATATGCAGCGAGAGATGAACGTATAACCGTCATCCATCTGCCCGAAAACCATGGGCAGGCTTATGCGAGAAACAGAGGACTTGATATAGCAGAAGGAGATTTCGTTTGCATGCTCGATGCCGATGACTGGTTATCGCTTGATGCCCTTGCTTGTGCATCGGAGGTTTTTGAGAAACATCCCTCTACAGATTGTGTTCTGTTTGATGTAATGATGGAATACCCGGAGATGTCTGTAAGGTATAAAATGCCGTCTTTTGACAGCCTTACCGGGATGGATGCTTTCAAGTTGAGCCTTACATGGAAAATTCATGGGGTATATATGGTGCGTACAGCTCTTCACAAGCGTGTGCCTTACGATGATAGCTGTCGTCTTTACAGTGATGACAATACGACCAGAATGCACTATCTCGAGTCAAGGGAGATCCGGACATCTACTGGCATATATCATTACAGGCAACATCCACAATCTGCAACGCATAAGGTTTCAGTGCGCAGGTTTGACTACCTGAAGGCCAACGAGAATATGAAACGCATGATGTGCGAGGCTTCAGTAAGCAGCGAATGTGTTGCAGAATATGAGAATCACCGTTGGCTAAATCTTATAGATGTATATATGTTCTACCATTGTCATGCAAAAGGATTGGATAGTGCGGAGAGGAAGTACGGCTTGTCTGAGATGAATAGAATATGGAGGACAATAGACCGCAAACTCCTATACCGTTCCATAACACGGAAGATAGGTTATCGTCCGATGTCTTTCTGGTGGTGTTTCCGATTGCAGGAATGGTTGTATTTCACCCTTCGCGGTTTCCTTGGCAGGAACAGATAACGTATTTGATACGCAATACACAACGCTATTATGATGCAATCACGCAGCGGACAATGGTAATAAGTTGGTTTTATATATGATGTTCTGGATTAATTGATTTTAAACACTATGGAAGTTTGGAACGGCAGTATGTCGGCAATAGTGATTTCTAAGGCATCAGTGGTGTGCTTCCATTTCAATTTGCCGTTGTAGCCTAATAAAGAGACGTTCTTCACTTTTTTCAGTACTTTCTTGCCCATTGACTTGATGGTGACGGTTTGTCCTGCTTTAGGCGATTTCATGCAAAAAGCATAGATAGAACCGTTTTTTGCCCACCGTGAAGCGCAGATCTTGTGCGGTGAAAGGAAATTTTGCGTGCTGTTGCTTCAGTGCGTGACCAGGCATCTTTTGAATTTTCATTATATAATTTGCGTGCATACCAATCACCGCTCTCACCAGCAGCCTGTGGCCCAAAGTGGACCCAAATACCAAATTTTGCATAACGTAACCATTCCGGCGTGCCGGGGTAATTTTCCTCGATGCTCTCCCATGATGGTTTGAACGGTCTGTCGCAGATAGGAATATCAAGTTTTATATCCTGAAATGTGTTTACATCGCCCAATGGAACGCTTCCATTTGGCTTGGAACTATCAACTTTGGGAATAGTTGCTACAGCAGGCAGTTCGTGACCTGCCTTGAATTGAATTTGTGCATTGCTCGTCAGGGTCAGAGCCTGTATTACAAGTAATATCTGTAGCTTGTTCATTGTTTGTTATTCGATATTATTGAATAGTATGGTGCAAAGATAGGTAAGACATAACGGAAAGAACAGTCCTTGATTATAACAATATTGTCTTTATGTTTAACGATATTGTCCTCCTCGCAAAACTCTCCTAATTGAATTAAGTTAGACAGAGATTCTTCTTGCAATGGAATAAAACTCAGCCAAAATACTCCACGAAGCATAGTGTCATACAACATTATTCAAGTTTGATTAACAATTTAGAAAAATCTTTACTTTAACGTGTGTTAATCGGCACCCAAACTTCGATTTGTAACCTACGACGCGAAAATGAGCGCTTTTCATCTCAAATAGGGAGCGCTGATAGTCAGTAAGTTACGCGTTTTGCGATTT
>CAMTJK010000056.1 GCA_947072805.1 uncultured Prevotella sp. | reverse complement strand
AGGGCACTTACGAGGTGGAACTGGAGGACGACACGGAAATAAAGTTCGACAAGAATGGTAATGTGATAAAGTTTGACATGTAGAACGCCACAACTCTTTAACCCATACTGCCGCGCCCGCAAGATATTATGATTGCCGGGCGCGGCAACTTTTTGGTACGTTCCTTTGGCGCACGTAAAAAATTGCATTAACTTTGCATATACAACCGAACAAAAGAAGACGACTATGAACAAGATTGCAGAGATGATAAGGCAAAGGGCAAAGGTGCAGCAATATAAGGACTTGGTTTTCATTACCTTCGGCATTCTGATCTATTCCTTCGGCTACACAGCCTTCGTTCTGCCCGAACAGGTGGTGATGGGAGGCGTTGCCGGTATCTCGGCGCTCCTCTACTACTGGCTCTCGCTGCCTGCCGGTATCTCCATCTGGGTGCTCAACTTCGCCATGCTGCTTGTGGCTTTCCGCGCACTTAGCCGGCAGTTTGTGGTACGCACCATCATCGGAGTGACGGTAATGTCTACCTTTATCAGCATACTGCAGCCTTTCTTCCAGGCTTATCCCATAATCACCGCCGGCGACGACAAGTTTATGCACGTACTCCTCGGAGGCGCACTCGCAGGAGCAGGCTTGGGCATTGTATTCTCGCACAACGGCTCGACGGGAGGCACCGACATCATCATCGCGCTGCTCAACAAGCACTTCCGCATGAGCTTCGGGCGCGCAATGCAGTTTATAGACATCAGCATCATCAGCTCATCTTACTTCCTCTTCCACAGTGCCGAGACAATTGTCTACGGCATAGCGTTCACTCTCATAGCAAGTTATGTGTGCGACTACGTCATAAACGGCTCGCGCCAGACAGTGCAGTTCATCATCATCTCTAAGGAATATGAGCGGATTGCCGACACCATCAACAAGAAGGTACACCGTGGCGTCACACTGATAAAAGGGCAGGGATGGTACTCCAAGAACGAAGTGGATATACTGATAGTGCTGGCAAGGAAGTACGAATCGCAGGAGGTGTTCTTCTATATAAAGAGCATCGACCCCAACGCCATGGTGTCGCAGTCGTTCTGCCAGGGTGTCTTCGGTGCCGGATTTGACAAGATAAAATGATGGCTTTTTGCGCCCCCACTTTTTTTATTTGCGTTAAAAGCCATAATCGTTACATTATTTAACGTTTGTGCAGTGATTTTCTTGATTTAATGGCTATTCGTATAAAAAAAAGATGTATTTTTGCATACGAAATATATAAGGCTACTAAACAAACAGGTTTTTTGTTATGACTGTAATCATGGGTAGTACGCTTCCCATTGCTCTTGCTGTTAGGGCAAAAAGTGTAATATGGGGGGTAAGAATGAATGTCTGGCGTTCATTAAGCCATATTCTTGCGCCCGTTTTTACAGACCTCTAACCTCAATTCAACACAAATTTATTCCTAAATCATATATGGCGGCAAATTGTCGCTATCCCTTATCGTGCATGCAAACCGCCGTTACGGAATGCATACACGCGCCTTTCCTTTTACCTAACTGAATAACAAAACTAAAAAACAGTATTTATATGAAAAAGAATTTACTTAAAACATTGCTCATAACAGCATCGCTGGCTATGGGAACAAGTGCGTGGGGACAGGTTAATGTGTTGCCTTTTTCTGCAAATTTTGATGATGGAACACTGTGTGGTTTTGATGGTGGTACAAACAAGGAGGACAGTTATGTAGGAAGGGCTCTTTCTGTTACTAATACAACATCAACTCTATATTTTGATATTGATACATCAACAGATGGTAATCAGCCGTATGTGTTACAAGATGGAGAGGTAGTAACATTCAATTTTACAGCTTTTCAGGGTTGGGTCTCTACTGCAGGAACAAATGCAACCGTATCAATAAATGATAATGAAGGTAGAAGTCTTGTTAGTTACACTTATCAGATGGGTTCGGGCACCGGAACATGTAATATAACAGATATAAGTTTTGGCGGTGCAACTGTTGCTGATTTTGCTAATGTATTTGCTCAAAGCAATTCTACAACAACAGGTAAGAGTGCAAATGGCTTTTACTCAGAATCTAATAATAAGCAATACTATGTGTCAACGGAAGGATATAATCCAAATATAACCATTACTGTTTCAAAAACAGGTGAGGTGTCGTTTGCAATAAAATACACCTCAAATAATGGCGCAGTGGATAAGGTCTACTCTACAACCTTGTCTGAGGTTGATGATATTGCAAACTTTTCTATCACTTGTAATGAAACAAATGAAGAACGTGCAATAGCTATAGACAACTTTACCATAACTTCAAATAAGGTCATAACTGTAGATAAGCCAACAGGAGAGATAATATCAGTAGATGGTATAAATAGAACTGTTGAATTCTCCACAGTAACAGAGGGCGCGACATTGTATAAAAGTGAAACAGTGGATGGTACGTACACCTCTTTCGATGGTAAGGTTACGGTATCAACATCGCAAGTAATATATGTAAAAGCGATTTTAGAAGGAGTAGAATCTGATGTTTTGGCATACGAAGTGGAGGCTGGAACAGAGGTAAAACTGAATGTACCGGTTTTCTCCAAGACATTGTGGAAGGACGGTAAGGCTACTTATGATATATCATCAGACCAAAGTTCCGTATTGCTAACGCCTACTGCAACTGTTGTATGTGATGATGCAGCTGTGGTAGTAGGTGATAAAACGGTTACTCTTGCAGAAGGAACATATAAATTCCATACGGAATGTGCAGGATATGCAAATTCTGATGACGTGACATTAACCGTCGTCGCAGACCGCGAAATGGCAATTGTAGAAACTTTAGACTTTTTGACGCCGTCAAATGATTATAATGCTGGCGTGACATTGTCTACTACAAGTGAATACAATCATGGTAGTATATATTATTATCCATTCTCTTACGCCTCTTCTTATTCAGAGGAAAACAGAGAGGAGAGACTCTTGACACGAGAGGTGTTGTTTGCTCGTGCAAACTTTGGATTACAAAACCAGATGAGCGGTGCTAGAAACATTGCAGTGAAAGGTTTGAAGGCAGGACAGATTATTAAGATAGAAGCAGGCAATACCAATGGTACATCGCTTGGTATAGCTCCAACGGAAGTTTCTAAGGCTGTTTTTGCAAACGAATCAACTGTTAGTGTACCGGCAATAGAAGTTTTACAGGATGGTATAGTTGCTATGACTATAGGGCGTAATACGTATATTAAATATATATATGTATATGCTTTACCTGTGGAGGTCTCCGTTTCAACAGCCGGTCTTGCTACCTTCTGTAGCGAATACGGTGTTGATTTCTCTTCGGCAAGCAATGTTGCAGCTTACAAGGCTGTGGTAAGTGGAACTACTGTAAACTTGACAAAAGTTACCTCTGCTGCTGCCGGTGAGGGTGTGCTGCTCCGTTCTGTTGGTGGAGGCGCAACAAGTGAGACACTTCCCGTCCTCGCCACGGCAACAAAGGCAGAAGACAATGCTTTTGTAGGTACGTTGAGCGACATCAATGTGTCGGAAGATGATGGCACAAAAATCAACTACGTGCTCTCTAAGGAGGGTGATGAAGTGGGCTTCTACAAGGCTGCTGTAGCAGGAACAAAGGTAGGAGCCGGCAAGGCATATCTCCCCGTAGCCAAGAGCGCTGCTGCCAAGGGCTTGACCTTCGTTTATTCAGACGATGCTACAGGTATCAGCGAGATAGCAACCGACGTGAACCGCACAGCCGACGGCGCCATCTACAGCCTTAGCGGCGTGCACGTGCAGAACCCCTCGAAGGGTCTCTACATCATGAACGGCAAGAAGGTGATAGTGAAATAATGACATAAGAAGAACCATAAAAAACTGAAAAGCAATGAAAAGAACATATATCATTCCCGCAATATCTGTAATCAACGTAGAAAGCACACCTCTGATGGCAGCCAGCCTGAAGTTCTCGGATGATGGCGGCAGCGGTAGCGGCAAGCTAAACGAGGAGAACGCCACCGGCGAAGCCCTCTCAAAGGACCATACTTTCGAAATCTGGGACGACGAAGAATAGCGTGTTGCGCCTTACGCGCGCGTACCTTATATATATAAGACACGTTTGTAGTCACTAAAAAAAGATGCACCTGCGCCCTCGCGGCACGTCGGGTGCATCTTTTTTTGTACGCAAACCTGCGCATTATATACGAATTTAACAATTCCAAACCTGCGTATTATATACGAATTTAACAATTCCAAACCTGCGCATTATTGACATTTTTTAATCGGAAGAACTTTTTTTATTATGAAATAGAGTGTAATTTTGCAGCAAACTAACAGTAATAAGCCCTAAAATAAAGCCATGAAGGTGTTTAAACGCAAGATTTACGATCGCTTAAAGGAGTGGAAACAAGAAAGTAGAGGGTCGAAAGCACTCCTGATAGAGGGAGCGCGGCGTATAGGCAAGTCTACTATTGTGGAAGAATTTGCCAGGAACGAGTACAAGACCTATGCCGTTATAGACTTCAACGTGGCAGGCGATGTAATAAAGTCCGCTTTCAATAATTATCTCACAGACCTGGATTCTCTGTTTATGATCATCGAGGTAGAGTATGGCGTAAAGTTGTATAACAGAGAATCCGTTATCATTTTCGATGAGATTCAGCGTTTCCCTAAGGCGCGGCAGGCAGTGAAATACCTGGTTGCCGACGGCAGATATGATTACATTGAGACCGGTTCGCTGATTTCTATCAAGGAGAATGTGGAGGGAATAACCCTGCCTTCTGAAGAGCGCCGACTTACGATGTATCCGATGGACTTTGAGGAATTTGCCCTGGCAATGGGCGAGGAGCAGATGATTGGATATATCCGCAAATGCTTCGAGCGGCAAATGCCTCTTGAACAGTCAATACACGCAAAGGCAATGATGCTGTTCAGACAGTATATGATAGTGGGAGGAATGCCCCAGAGCATTCTTGCCTATATGGAAAACGACAGAGATTTCAGACTCTCCGATATGGAAAAACGTGATATACTCACCATGTACAGAAATGATATCATGAGGATTCATTCTTCGTATAAGTCGGGTGTCATGGCTTTGTTTGACCAGATCCCGTCTTTCCTTTCGCATAAGGAGCGTAGAGTGGTGATGAATAGCCTTGAAAAGAATGCCACTTTCCCCAAATATCACGATACTTTCTTTTGGCTAGCCGACTCGATGATGGTCAATCAGTGCTTCAATTGTTCCGATCCCAATGTCGGACTGTCGCTTAATGAAGACCGAACGTATGTAAAATGCTACATGTGCGACACCGGCTTGCTGATAAGTCATACTTTCAATGAGAACGAAATATCAGACAACTCACTGTATCGTGAGTTGCTTTTCGGCAAGCTTACTGTCAATGAAGGCATGTTTTATGAAAATGTGATAGCCCAGATGCTGGTTTCCAACGGTCATAAGCTGTTCTTCTATACGAGATATAACAATTCAAAGCGGCGTAATGACATAGAAATAGATTTCCTTATATCAAATAACAGCAAGCTGAAATATAAGATTTATCCGATAGAAGTGAAGTCGAGTGACAGATATACCATACATTCCCTCAACCGTTTTGCCGATACTTTCCGCGAGCGCATAGGCGGATGCTATGTCATTCATCCCAGGAATCTGAAGAAGGAAGGCGACGTTCTCTTTATTCCCGCCTATATGACGTTCTGCATCTGAGGTCGTTGCTTAGCGTGCGCAGCACATCGTCGCTGTACATGCGTCCGATGGGGATGTGCGTTGTCCCGTCGGTGAGCTCTATCTGCTGGCGTGTAAACCGTGCTATGCGGTTTACGGGAACGGCAAACGAGCGGTGAGTGCGGATAAAGAGATTCTGCGGAAGCATGGCGAGCAGGCTCTTTAGGCTTATCTGCGAGATGATGGTAGGCTTGCCTATGCGGTAGAGTTTGCAGTAGTTGTCCATGGCTTCGATGTAGAGAATGTCGTCTATCGACACGGTCACGTTCTTATATTCCACTTTCAGCGTTATCTTTCTTTCCGCCGATTCCGACATTTTCATCATACTCCTCATTGCTGTCAGCTCGGCAGCCTTTGCCACCGCCTTTTCGAAGCGGGCGTAGAAGAAAGGCTTGTGCAGGAAGTCGATGGCGTTCACCTCAAATCCCTCCAGAGCATAGTCGGCATATGCCGTGGTGAATATTATGCAGCAGTCTTTCGGTATGCTCCGCGCCAGTTCAATGCCCGACACCCCGTTCATCTCGATGTCGAGAAACACGAGGTCAGGCATCCATTCCATCACCCTTTGCAGCCCGAGATGCGGGTTGCTGTACGTCTCCAGCTGCATATTACCCCTTCGGTTGCAGTATTCCTCGATGATGGCAAGCGCTATCGGTTCGTCGTCAATTGCAATACATCTCATGTCATTCATTGTTTTTTGTTTCCGTAACCCTTTCCTCCGATGTTATTTCCACCTCTACGCGGAACGAAGTGCCGTTGTCGGTAATGCTTATGCGGTGTCTGTCGGGGTAGAGCAGTCCGAGGCGCCGCCTGCAATTCTCTATACCCGTCTTCTTTGACCCTTTGTGCTCCCTTAGCGATATGCTGTTTTCTGCCGTGAAGAGCAGGCTGTTGCCCCGTTGCCTCATACATATCTCGATATAAGCATTGCCCTCCGACGCCACCCCATACTTGAAGGCATTCTCTACGAAGGTCACGAAGAGCATGGGCGGAACAGCCATGTCGGGCACCGTTATGTCGTGAATGAAAGTAACCCTTGTGCAACTGTTGAGCCTTAGCGACTGCAGCTCCACATATTGCCCTATATATTCTGTCTCCTCGCTTACGCGGATAAAGTCGCGCGAGGCGTTACGATAAGTATATTTCATGAGATTGACAAATCGTTCGAACGCGCCGGCAGCCTTTTCAGAACGTATGAGAAACAAGCCGTAAAGCGTATTGAGCGTGTTGAAGAGGAAGTGAGGGTTTATCTGCGCCTTGTACATCTCCAGTTCCGCCTTGTTCTTTTCCGCCTCTATGTCCTGCATGGATATGGACACCTTGAAAAGCTCGATGAGCAGGTTGTTGGAGAAACTGTATCCCGTCACTATGAGAGTGAGAAACCACACACTGTATACGCGCATGCGGTTGCGTGCCCTGTGCAGTGCATCGAGCTGTCCGTCGGGATTCTCGAATATCTGAACGAAGAGCCATGTACAGAGCAGCACGGCAACTATGCACAGCGCACCGGCAAACCATCTGCGGCGAAGCATCATGCGCGGAATGTTGATGCGTCGGTATATGATGTAAAGCAATAGCAGGTAGACGGTGAGCGCGATGGTGAACATGGGGCGGTAGACAAGCCAGCGGTCCACCGGCACAAGCGTTATTACAAGCGGAAAGAAGAGCAGGAAGAATATCAGATCGGCGTAGAGCTGTATCTTCTGCAACCGTATGTCAGGTCTTTGCATGTAGTTGTTTTTATGTTGTATGCATGCAAATGTAGTGATAAAAAAGCGAATGCAGTTGTGCGTGCCGCCGTTTTTTTTGCTGTTTGCCACCACTTTCATGTCATTCGCAATTACAAACGCCGTCCCGGCTTGCCTGCCGTGGCGACGGTGGCTATCTTTGCACAACGGACAACAATCATGCTATGACAAAGAAGACAATGCTAAGTTTCGCTGTTCCGCTCCTGCTTGCCGGCTGTGGAGTGTACAGCAGATACGAACGCCCCACAGACATCACCGCCGATGCACTGTATCGCGACAGCACCGCCGCCGTCTCGGATACGGCAACGGCTGCTGACATACCGTGGCGCAGCCTCTTCACCGACACATCGCTGCAGAAGCTCATAGCCCATGCCCTCGAGAACAACACCGACCTCGGCATAGCCCGCATGAAGGTGACAGAGGCGCAGGCATCGCTTACCGCCGCGCGCCTTGCCTATCTGCCCTCACTATCGGTAGGAGCCGACGGCAACCTGCGCTCGTACGACGGTTCCGTCACGCGTACCTATAATATAGGAGCAACGGCAGGGTGGGAGGTTGATGTGTTCGGCAGGCTCACCACAGCACGGCGTGGCGCCGCGGCAACCCTCGAGGCACAGAACGACTATGTGCAGGCGGTGACCACCCAGCTCATTGCCACCGTGGCAGGCTCATACTACACGCTGCTCATGCTCGACGAACAGCTTGCCATAAGTCGCCGCACGCTCCACACATGGGGAGAGAGCGTAAGAACGATGGAGGCGCTGATGCGTGCCGGACAGACCAACGAGACCGCCGTGCTACAGGCACGCGCCAACCGCATGACAGTGGAAGCCTCGGTGCTTGCACTTGAACGCAGCATAAGCGAGACCGAAAACAGCCTTTCGGCGCTGCTTGCCATGCCCTCGCAGCACATAGAACGCGGAACACTCGGCGAACAGCACTTTCCCGAAAGCCTTGCCACCGGCATGCCTGTGGCTCTGCTCTCCAAACGTCCCGACGTGAGGCAGGCAGAACATGAACTTGCCGCCGCATTCTATGCCACAAGCAATGCCCGCGCCTCGTTCTATCCATCTATCACGCTGTCCGGTACGGCAGGATGGACCAACAGTGGCGGCAGCGGCATAGCCAATCCCGGCAACTGGCTGCTCACTGCCCTCGGCTCGCTGACACAACCCCTCTTCCAGCGCGGCAAGCTCACCGCCGAACTGAAGACAGCCGAAGCGCGGCAGGAGGAAGCCCGCCTCACTTTCAGGCAGGCTTTGCTCAACGCCGGCAGAGAGGTGAACGATGCACTGACGCAGTGGCAGACAGCCGACAGTGCGCTGATCATAAGCGACGAGAGAGTAAAGACGCTGCAGGAGGCGGCACGCAAGACGCAACTGCTCATGACACACTCGTCAGCAACCTATCTCGAGGTGCTCACCGCCCAGCAATCGTTGCTTAACGCCGAACTCACAAGGGCGCAAAACAGATACGAACGCATCTCCGCCATCATCAATCTGTACCGTGCCCTCGGCGGTGGAAGCGAGTAGCGACGCTGAAGGTAAAAGGCAACGCTGCCATAGTGACGCCTCATGTGCATTACAAAGTAGACGAAAGAGTTTTCTATAAAAAGAATATCATATATGAAGATAACATCAATAGCTGCACTTGCAGTATCGGCAGTCATGCTGACGGCTGCCTGCAGCAGTAAAGAAACGAAGAAGGACGCCGCCGTATATGCCACGATGACCGTTGAGGCGGTGTCGAAGACGCTCCATGCCAACTATACCGCCGTGATAAAAGGCAGGCAGAACGTGGAAGTGCGACCGCAGGTGAGCGGCACCATTACGCGCATCTGCATAGAAGAGGGTGCCGCCGTACACAAAGGTCAGCTGCTTTTTGTCATAGACCAGGTGCCCTATCGTGCCGCTCTCGACAATGCCACGGCCAATGTGAAGAGCGCCGAAGCCAAACTCGCTACCGCACGTCTCAACTACGACAGCAAGGAAGAACTGTACAAAGAGAAGGTAGTGTCGGAATTTGACCTCCGCACAGCCTCAAACGCACTGCTCGAGGCACGCGCGGCACTCGCACAGGCAAAGGCACAGGAGACAGAGGCACGCAACAACCTCTCATATACAGAGGTAAAAAGTCCGGTGGACGGCGTGGCAAGCATGATACCCTACCGCGTGGGAGCCCTCGTGAGCAGCAGCATCAGCACGCCCCTCGTCACCGTTTCGGACGACAGCGAGGTCTATGCCTACTTCTCCATGACAGAAAACCGTATTCTCGACCTGCTGCAGAAAGACAGTTCGATGACCAACATAATAAGCAAGATGCCACCGGTGGAACTGCAGCTCAGCAACGGCACGCGCTATCCGTACAAGGGACGCATCGATGCCGTGAGCGGAACCGTGGACACACAGACCGGAAGCGTGAGCGTAAGAGCTGTCTATCCCAACAGCAACGGACTGCTGCGCAACGGCGGAAGCGCTCTCGTAATACTGCCGCTGACGCGCGAAAACTGCATAGTGATACCGCAAACCGCCACCTACGAACTGCAAAACAAGGTGTTCGTATATAAGGTAGTGGACGGAAAAACTGTATCTACGCCCATCACCGTATATGAAGTGAGCGATGGCAAGGAATATATCGTGGAATCGGGACTTAAAGCCGGCGACGTGATAATATCGGAAGGCGCCGGACTGCTGAAGGACGGAGTGGAAGTGAAACGCACGCAGGCTGTGAAACGATAACGTAAGGATATCATGAAGGTAAAGACATTCATAGACCGCCCCATACTTGCGGGCGTAATATCGGTACTGATACTCATAGTCGGACTGATAGGACTGTCGCAACTCGCCATCGAACAGTTCCCCGACATAGCCCCACCCACCATTCGCGTGACGGCATCATATACCGGTGCTAACGCCGAAACGGTGCAGAAGAGTGTCATCGTTCCCCTCGAAGAGGCCATAAACGGCGTGGAGAACATGACATATATGACCTCTACGGCAAGCAATACGGGCAACGCCAGCATCAACGTGTACTTCAAGCAGGGCACCGATCCCGATATGGCTACGGTGAACGTGCAGAACCGCATAGCCACCGCGCAGGGACTGCTGCCTGCCGAGGTCACAAAGACAGGCATCTCCGTGCTGCGCCGGCAGACAAGTACGCTGAAATCGTTGGGACTGTACAGCCCGAACGGCACTTACGACAATGCTTTCCTGAACAATTATTTCAAGATAAACATCGAACCTCTGCTCTCGCGTGTGCCCGGCGTGGGCGAGGTAGACGTGAACGGCTCCGACTATTCGCTGCGCATATGGTTGAATCCGGAAAAGATGGCGCAGTACGGACTGGTGCCGGCAGATATCAGCACGGTGCTGGCAGAACAGAACCTCGAATCGCCGGCAGGCACACTCGGCGCCGAATGGGAAACAACGTTCCTGTATGTACTGAAGTATCGCGGACGCTACGAAAAGGAATCGGACTACGAAAATCTCGTCATCCGCTCGCTGCCGGACGGTAATGTGCTGCGCATAAAGGATGTGGCACGGGTGGAGCTCGGCTTGAAGTCGTACGACATACGAAGTGAGGTGAACGGGCAGCCGGGCGCGATGTGCATGATTTCGCAGACACCGGGTTCTAATGCCAATGAGATAATAACCGAAATAGACAAGGTGGTGGATGAAATACGCTCTACGCTACCCAAGGATATGGAACTTATCGACCTGATGAGCACCAAAGACTTTCTCGACGCTTCAATACACGATGTTACAAAAACACTCGTTGAGGCTGTGCTGCTGGTGGTACTCGTGGTATATATCTTCCTGCAGAGCATGCGTTCCACGTTTATTCCCACCGTCGCCATCATTGTCTCGCTCATAGGCACGTTCGCTTTCCTTTACGCCGCGGGCTTCACACTCAACACGCTCACCCTCTTTGCCCTCGTTCTCGTAATAGGTACCGTTGTAGACGATGCCATCGTGGTGGTGGAAGCCGTACAGGCGAAGTTCGACGAGGGCTATCGCTCCGCCTATCTTGCCACCATAGATGCCATGGGCGGCATTACGTCAGCCCTCATCACCACTACGCTTGTCTTTATGGCTGTATTCATACCCGTATGCTTCATGGGTGGCACCACGGGAGTGTTCTATACGCAGTTCGGAATGACGATGGCTGCCGCCGTCTGCATCTCCGCTCTCAATGCCCTAACGCTAAGTCCGGCCCTCTGCGCTCTCATCATGACACCACATGCCGACGCGGAAAGCGGTGAAAAGCTAAGTTTCTCATCGCGTTTTCACATAGCTTTCGATACGGCTTTCAGCACGCTTGTGGGTAAATACCTCGGTGCGGTGAAATTCTTCGTCTGTCGCAAATGGTACGTTGCCGTACTCCTGGTATTGGCAGTGGGCGGACTTTTTGTTCTTATCAACACCACAAAGACCGGACTTGTGCCCAACGAAGACATGGGCACCGTATATGTTACCGTTCAGACTGCGCCCGGCACCAGCGTGGAGCATACCAAGAAGGTGCTCGACAAGGTGGAGACGCGCATAAGGAAGATTGACGAGATAAAGGCTTACTCCAAGGTGATAGGAACGAGCCGCATAGGCGGTCAGGGTGCATCCAACGGTATGTTTGTGCTGCGCCTGAAACCGTGGGAAGAGCGTACGGCGAAAGGTAGCGATGTGGATGGGGTGATAGCAAAAGCCTACAGTCTGACTGCCGACATCACCGACGCGAAGATTCTGGCTACCACACAGCCCATGATATCGGGCTACGGAGCCACCAACGGAATGGAACTCTACGTGCAAGACCGCAAGGGCGGCAGCGTGGAGGAGCTGTTGGGATATACGCGAAAGTTCATTTCGGCACTGTCAGAGCGCAAGGAGATATTGAGGGCACAGACATCTTTCGACACCAAATACCCGCAATATCGTGTGGAGGTGGATGCAGCGCTGTGCAAACGCAGCGGTGTGTCGCCGGCGGATGTGCTCAATGCCCTCTCCGGATACATTGGCGGCAGCTACTCATCCAACATGAACCGCTTCTCGAAGCTCTACCGCGTGATGGTGCAGGCGGCTCCCGAATATCGTCTCGATACCGAATCGCTAAACAATATATTCGTGCGCACATCCGATGGAAACATGTCGCCGATAGGTCGATATCTCAAGCTCACCCGTGTTTACGGTTCCGAGAGTCTTGTGCGCTTCAATATGTTCTCTGCAATACAGGTGAGTGCCATGCCGGCAGAGGGTTACAGCTCCGGACAGGCAATCAAGGCTGTGCGCGAAGTGGCGGCAGAGACACTGCCCGAGGGCTACGGTTATGAGTTCGGTGGAATGTCGCGTGAGGAGGCAACCACCGGAGGCAATGCCACGCTGCTTGTGTTTGGCGCGTGCGTCATCTTCATCTATCTCATTCTCTGCGCCCTTTACGAGAGCCTTTTCATTCCTCTTGCCGTCATTCTTTCCGTGCCGTTCGGACTTGCCGGCAGTTTCCTCTTTGCCAAACTGTTCGGCATAGAAAACAATATCTATATGCAGACGGGTGTAATAATGCTCATCGGTCTGCTTTCAAAGACGGCAATACTTCTCACCGAGTATGCTTCGGAGAGGCGCCGTAACAAGGGCATGACCATAACAGAGGCAGCTATGGATGCCGCCAGGGTGCGTCTGCGTCCTATACTCATGACTTCGCTGACAATGATTTTCGGATTGTTGCCCATGCTCTTTGCCACCGGCGCCGGAGCCAATGGCAACATCTCTCTCGGCGTGGGCACGGTGGGAGGAATGCTGATAGGCACCATTGCATTACTGTTTATAGTGCCTCCTCTTTTCATAATATTCCAGAAGATAGAAGAACGGGTCATTCCGAGACGCCAACTCCCGGACGACCTGCAAAAGAAAGCCTGATGGCTGTGTTTGATTTTTTTTGGTGAGGGCATGTCGCTTACGTGGCATGCCCTTTTTACGGTTTTGGGATAACCCCGTGCTTGTCATTATACCGATACAAGCAAATGACGATAAAATGATCTATTAGGGTTTAAGACATCCTACAGGAACAACGTAGACACCGTCTGTACGTCTGTATGCAAAATCGCCGACGCCGGTAAGCACCATGCAAAAGGCGGGGGCTTTCATTCTGGTTGTGTCTATGATGTCAGAAAGTGCTTTCAGTGTCTTTGTGCCCTCCTCAATCAGTTTCTCGCCGCCCAGTTTTATTTCAATCAGACCGTACGAGCCGTTACGCAGATGTATTACGGCATCACATTCTAGTCCGTTCTTGTCTCTATAATGGTAGACAGAGCCGTCCATGGCATCGGCATAAATGCGAAGGTCCCTGATACACATCGTTTCAAAAAACAATCCAAATGTATTTAGGTCGTTAATCAAATCGTTAGGACCAAGTCCGAGCGCTGCCACGCCGATGGAAGGGTCTACGTAATACCTCGTATCAGATGTGCGTATAGCGGTTTTGCTCCTTAAATTGGGGTTCCATGCAGGCAAATCCTCTATGACGAATATCTTTTTAAGAGCGTTGAGGTACGAATCTATCGTCTCATCGCTGAGGTTCCCGGATTCATTTGTCGATATGTCGGCAAGGATTGTCGCTATACTTGTCTGTGAGCCTTGATGCCTTGCGTAGGAACGCATCACTCTTTTCGCACGTTCTGCGTCTCTTTTTACGTTGTCCACTCTTGAGATATCGCTATGCGTAATGGCCTTATAGTATTCTGTAGCTTGCAGCAGAGCGGCTTTGTCTGTCTTTTTATACAAAGCCTTTGGCCATCCGCCCCGGCAGATAGCAAAGGCAAGCATGGGCAGAGTGAGTTTGTTGTTGGCTCCTATGTTGTCAGGAGTAGAGAACAAGTATGACAAGCTGACTTCGCCTGTAGATTCTTCCGATTCCCACAATCGAAAGAATGGGACCTTAATTTACGTGGTTTGCATTTCTTATGCAAAGATAGTATAATTCTTTGTAATTCAGCACCTTTTTTATTTATTTGGAAATTTGGCGTGATTTTGTTTGGAAATTTGGCGCGATTTTGTTTGGAAAT
>CAMTJK010000055.1 GCA_947072805.1 uncultured Prevotella sp. | reverse complement strand
AATTCGACCAAATATCTTTACAAATTAACTCTTATTAAGTGCAGTTACGAGCGCCCCATGACTGTTCGGCAAATCATTGCTTGGTAAGTTACCATGCCGGTTTTGTCTGCCTGTGTGCCTTCTTTCAACCGCTTCGGCTCGACATAGCCCGCTATGCCTCAATGATACGGAAAGCAAGAGGGTATGCAGAGAGGCGAAAATGATGAGAAAAGCAGATATGACATTCTCGGAAAATACCTTTTGCAGTGTGATGACCTTTTGGGTTTAATCATTAAAAAAGTAGAAATTTTACAATATATATAATGTGTTGGTGAAAGTTTTGCTTACTTTTGCACCCCAAAGCAATGAACAGTCGAATATGCAAAAGAATTTAGTGATAGTCGAGTCACCAGCCAAGGCCAAGACAATAGAGAAGTTTCTGGGCAGCGACTACAAAGTGATGTCGAGCTACGGCCACATTCGCGACCTCAAAAAGAGGGAGCTAAGCGTAAACACCGACACGCTCCAGCCCGACTACGAGATTCCCAACGAAAAGGAAAAGGTGGTAAAGGAACTGAAGTCGAATGCAAAGAAAGCCGAAAAGGTGTGGCTCGCATCCGATGAAGACCGCGAAGGAGAAGCCATATCGTGGCACCTTTGCGAAGTTCTCGGACTGGATGAGGCAAAGACCAACCGTATAGTGTTCCACGAAATCACCGAACCGGCCATACTCGAAGCCATAGAGCATCCGCGAAGGCTCAACATGAACCTCGTGAACGCACAGCAGGCAAGGCGCGTACTCGACCGCATTGTGGGCTTCAAACTGTCGCCCGTGCTATGGAAAAAGGTGAAACCGGCACTCTCGGCAGGAAGAGTGCAGAGCGTGGCAGTGAGACTGATAGTGGAAAGAGAACGCGAACTGCACGCCTTCAAGAGCGAACCCTCGTACAGGGTGAACGCCATCTTCTCCGTAACAAATGCCGACGGCTCGGCATCGGAGGTAAAAGCCGAACTGAACAACCGACTGAAAACACACAAGGAGGTGGAAGACTTCCTCGAAATATGCAAGACTGCCACCTTCACCATCGACAACGTAACCCAAAAACCCCTCAAACGCACGCCGGCACCGCCTTTCACCACATCGACACTGCAACAGGAGGCTGCAAGAAAACTGGGATTTACGGTGAGCCAGACCATGATGGTGGCACAGCATCTGTACGAATACGGTTTTATAACGTACATGCGTACAGACTCTGTAAACCTCTCGAAACTCTGTCTCGGAGCAAGCAAAAAGGAAATAATCAGCAACTGGGGCGAAGGCTACAGCCATCCGAGGCAATATCATACAAGCTCGAAAGGAGCACAAGAGGCTCACGAAGCCATAAGACCGACATACATGTCGAAATCAGCCATAGAAGGCACATCGCAGGAAAAAAAGCTCTACGACCTGATATGGAAACGCACCATCGCCAGCCAGATGGCTGACGCGGAAATAGAAAAGACCACCGTAATAATAAATATACTGCCTGAAGGCAAGGCTTCAGAGCCGCACAGCGCCACATTCGTAGCCACGGGAGAGGTGGTGAAGTTTGACGGTTTCATAAAGGTGTACCGCGAATCGGACGGCGACGACGATAACAAAGACAGCGAGAACATACACCTCCTGCCGCCACTGCAAAAGGGACAGGAACTGACACGACGCGAAATAACCGCCACCGAACGCTACAGCCAGGGACCGGCACGATATACGGAAGCAAGCCTCGTGCACAAGCTGGAAGAACTGGGCATAGGACGACCCTCAACATACGCCCCTACCATAAGCACCATACAGCAACGAGAGTATGTACACAAAGGCGACAAGAAGGGAGAAGAGCGCACATACACCATAGACACGCTGAAAGGAAAGCTCGTGACAAGAAAGGTGCGCAAGGAAATGGCAGGCAGCGACAAGGGAAAACTGCTGCCTACAGACATAGGAATAGTGGTGAACGACTTCCTCATGGCAAACTTCCCGAGCATAATGGACTATAACTTCACCGCCAACATAGAGCAGAAGTTTGACGAGATAGCCGAAGGCAACGAGAAATGGACTGAAGTGATGAAGGACTTCTACGACAATTTCGACCCCGTTGTGGAACAAGCCATCAACACACGCTCCGCACACAGAGCCGGCGAAAGACGACTCGGCGACGACCCGCAGACGGGCAAACCCGTATTCGTGAAGATAGGACGCTTCGGACCGGTGGTGCAGATAGGCTCGGCTGACGAAGATGACAAACCGCGATTTGCACATATACCTGCCGACAAGAGCATAGAGACAATAACACTCGATGAGGCACTCGAACTGTTCAGACTGCCACGCGAAATAGGCGAATACGAAGGCGAAAAGGTAACCGTGGGCGCAGGAAAATTCGGACCATACGTGCTGCACAAAAAGAAGTTCGTGTCGCTGCCGAAAGGCGCCAACCCGCTGACCTTCACACTCGAAGAGGCAATAGAACTGATAGGCGACAAGCGAGAACAAGACAAACAGCGACACATAAAACTCTTCCCGGAAGACATGAAACTCGAAGTGCGCAACGGACGGTACGGTCCTTACCTGACCTACGACGGAAAGAACTACCGACTGCCGAAAAACATGCACGAAAGGGCTGCCGAACTGACACTCGAAGAGTGCATGGAGGTAATAAAAGCCACTCCGGCAAAGAAGAAATGACAAGATAAAACCCCTGACGACACGTAATGGAAAGAATCATCATAGTAGGATACATGGGGGCGGGAAAGACAACGGTGGGAAAATCGCTGTCGAAAGAGTTGGGACTGCCGTTCTACGACCTCGACTGGTACATAGAAAGCCGTATGCACAAGACAATTCCGCAACTGTTTGCCGAACGAGGCGAGGAGGGATTCCGCAAAATAGAGTACAACATGCTGCACGAGGTGGCTGAATTTGAAGACGTGATAATCAGCTGCGGCGGAGGAACACCGTGCTTCTTCGACAATATGGACTATATGAACGCACAGGGAAAGGTGGTGTACCTGAAAGCTTCGCCCGAAGTGCTGTACAAACACCTGCTGATGGGCAAGACGGAAAGACCGCTGCTGAAAGGAAAAACACCGGAAGAACTCATATCCTTCATCAAAGAACAGCTCGCACAGCGCGAACCGTTCTACGAAAAGTCTGCATTCACACTCAACGTGGACCTGATGGACAACTACGACAAAATAAAAATAACAGTAGAACAGCTCAGGGAAATCCTGAAAATATAAGCCGACAGCCACAAGCAACGCACGGAAAGAAAAGCCTACAGGCAATGCACAGATGCACACAAAGCACTGCACAACTGCGCAAAACACGCCTTACGACATACCGTGAAACGCCGCTTGTGGCTGTCTTTTTTACCTTCACATTATACATCTCCTTATCTTTTTATTCCTTAATTCCCTACAATCAAGAAAAATGAAAAAGTGGACTATCGAAGATTCGAAAGAGCTCTATAACATCAACGGATGGGGCACTTCCTATTTTGGTATCAACGGCGAAGGCAACGCTTATGTAACACCATGCAAGAACGACACGCAGATAGACCTGCGCGAGGTAATGGACGAACTGGCACTAAGGGATGTGACCAGCCCCGTGCTGCTACGCTTTCCTGATATCCTCGACAACAGAATAGAAAAAACAAGCAGCTGCTTCAAAAAGGCGGCTGAAGAATATAACTACAAGGGCGAAAACTTCATCATCTACCCCATCAAGGTAAACCAGATGCAGCCCGTTGTAGAAGAGATTATATCGCACGGACGAAAATTCAACCTCGGACTTGAAGCAGGCTCAAAACCGGAACTGCACGCCGTCATTGCCGTTCAGTGCCAAAGCGACTCGCTGATCGTGTGCAACGGATACAAAGACCAAAGCTACATAGAACTCGCTCTGCTCGCACAGAAGATGGGAAAACGCATCTTCATAGTCGTGGAAAAACTCAACGAACTGGAAATCATCGCACGAGAAGCAAAAAAACTCAACGTAAGACCTAACCTCGGAATACGCATAAAACTGGCTTCGTCGGGCAGCGGAAAGTGGGAAGAAAGCGGAGGAGACGCCAGCAAGTTCGGACTGACAAGCAGCGAACTGCTCGAAGCGCTCGAAATGCTCGACAAAAAAGACATGCGAGACTGCCTGAGACTGATACACTTCCACATAGGAAGCCAGATAACGAAGATAAGAAGAATACAGGCGGCACTGAGAGAAGCATCGCAATTCTACACCCAACTGCACAAAATGGGATACAACGTGGACTTCGTGGACTGCGGAGGAGGACTGGGAGTGGACTACGACGGAACACGCTCGCCAAGCAGCGAAAGCTCGGTGAACTACTCGATACAGGAATATGTGAACGACTGTATATACACCTTCGTGGAAGCCGCCGACAAAAACGGACTGCCACACCCGAACATCATCACCGAAAGCGGACGCTCACTGACGGCACACCACTCCGTACTCGTTATTGATGTGCTCGAAACGGCATCGCTGCCGGAAATGGACGAACAGTACGAACCGGACGAAAACAGCCACCAGCTCGTGAAAGACCTGTACGACATATGGGACAACCTGAACCCGAGAACAATGCTGGAAGACTGGCACGACGCCGAACAGATACGCGAAGAGTCGCTCGACCTCTTCTGCCACGGCATTGTAGACCTGAAGACAAGGGCGGAAATAGAAAGCATGTACTGGAGCGTGTGCCGCGAAATAAACATACTCGTAAAGCATCTCAAGCATACGCCGGAAGAACTCGTCAATCTCGACAAACTGCTCGCTGACAAATACTTCTGCAACTTCTCGCTGTTCCAGTCGCTGCCAGACTCATGGGCCATCGACCAGCTATTCCCCATAATGCCGATACAGAGACTCAACGAACGACCCACACGCAACGCCACACTGCAGGACATCACATGCGACAGCGACGGGAAGATAGCCAACTTCGTGACAAACCGAAACAACTCGCACGTGCTGCCCGTTCACGCACTGAGAAAGAACGAACCTTACTACCTCGGCGTGTTCCTCGTAGGAGCATACCAGGAAATCCTCGGCGACATGCACAACCTGTTCGGAGACACTACTGCCGTTCACATAAGCGTAAGGGACGGACAGTACCACATAGACCAGGTGATTGACGGCGAAACGGTGGCAGAGGTGCTCGACTATGTGCAGTACGACCCGAAGAAACTGGTGAGACAGCTCGAGGTATGGGTGACAAAGAGCGTAAAACAAGGCAGAATAACACTCGAGGAGGGAAAGGAATTTCTGAGCAACTACCGCTCGGGACTCTACGGATATACTTATTTGGAATAAAAATACTTACGCCGACATGAACAATAACGACAATACAGTACGCCACACGGTGACGGTTGTAAAGGTGGGAGGCGCCGTAGTGGAGGACGAGGCGCAGCTCGACGTCCTGCTGCACAACTTCAGTGCCATAGCCGGACGCAAGGTCCTGGTACACGGCGGAGGCCGCAGGGCAACACAGGTAGCCTCGCGCCTCGGCATAGAGAGCATGATGGTGGGCGGACGACGCATCACCGACCGCAACATGCTGGAGGTGGTCACAATGGTTTACGGCGGACTGGTGAACAAGAATCTCGTGGCACGGCTGCAGGCGTGCGGCGTGAACGCACTCGGACTGACGGGTGCCGACATCGACGTGATACGCTCGCACCGCCGACCGCCGAAGCTTATGACAGTGCCCGCCGCCGATGCCGACGACAGCGAAAGCCGGACGGAAGAGAGAATGGTGGACTTCGGATTCGTGGGCGACGTGGATCGTGCCGACGGCAATGCCCTGCACGCACTCATAGAACAGGGCATAACGCCGGTGATGGCGCCGCTAACACACGACGGACAGGGAAACATACTCAACACCAACGCCGATACGATAGCTGCCGAGACGGCAAAGGCACTGGCACAGCACTACGACGTGACGCTTATATACAGTTTCGAGAAGCCGGGGGTGCTTGTCAATCCCGACGACGACAGCAGCGTAATAGACTGCATCACTCACGAATCGTTCGTAAAACTGCGTGACGACGGCACCATAAGCGGCGGAATGTTGCCTAAAATAGAAAACGCCCTCAATGCCATCGATGCCGGAGTGGCACGGGTTATAATAACAAAAGCCACCGCCATCGACGGAAAGCACGGAACCATAATAACCAAATAAAAACTTGTCGCCTTGCATTTCAGCTTATCGGAAGGGGCTGGTTGCAAGGCGACAAGGTTTTATCTGCTTATTATTATATACCTTTATTTTTTATCCATAACGTCAATACTTGAACGAACTGCCGCCGAGGAATTCGCGCAGAAGCGATGTTGAGGGCACCTGGTCGTTGGGAATGGGCTTTATGTAGCGCAGGAACTTCAGCAGGCGGTATGCCTCGCTGTACTCGTCGCAGTTTTCTGGCACCATCTCGAGCAGCGGTTCGGCCTGCGTTTTCAGCACGGCGAGCTCGAAGAGCATGGCTGTATTGAACATCACGTCGGCGTTTTCCTGATAAGGGAATATCCACTTGTTCTCGCCGGCACGCACCGACGGCCACCGGCGTATGGTCTCTCGGGCATCCACAGCACGGTACTTGTAGTCGCGTATGATGCGTCGCAGCAGACGGTTGTCTGTTGTAGGCACGTAGTTGTGAGAGTCTATGAGTATTGTTGTGAGTGCCGATGCGTACACTCTGTATTTCTGCTCTTCGGGAATACTGGCGGTAAGATCCGGATTGAGGGCGTGAATGCCTTCCACCACCAGCACTTCGTTGCCTTTCAGCTTCAGTTTCGTGCCGCTCTTCACACTGCGTCCCGTAGGGAAGTCGTAGCGCGGCAGTTCCACCTCCTCGCCGGCAAAGAGCGCATTCATCTGTTCGTTGAGCAGCGGAATGTTCAGAGCGTACACGCTTTCGTAGTCGTAATCGCCTTTTTCGTCCTTAGGTGTCTTATCGCGGTCCATGAAGTAGTCGTCAAGCGATATGGGCACGGGACGTATTCCGTTTGCCATCAGTTGTATCGAGATGCGTTTGCAGGTTGTTGTCTTGCCGCTCGACGATGGTCCGGCAATGAGCACCATCTTCACACCGGGTCGCGACGCTATCTCATCGGCTATCTTCACAATCTTCTTCTCCTGCAGAGCCTCCGAGAGCGTTATCAGCTCGGTGCTCCATCCTTTGGCTATGGCATCGTTAAGCTCACCGATGGTGGATAGTCCGAGTATATCCTGCCACCGGTGGTGCTCTTTGAATATCTCGAACATCTTGTCCTGCCTTATCAGCTCGCCCAGTTTGCCCGGGTCGGCAAGCGACGGGATGCGCAGCAGCAGTCCGTCGTAGTATTTTTCCAGTCCGAAGAGATACAGTTTCGACGTATTGGTGAGCAGCGTGCCGTAGTAATAGTCACGATATCCGTCTATGTCGTAGTATGTGGTATACAGGCTTCCTGTGCTTTCCAGCAGCTTCACCTTCGATATGGAGCCTGCCTCGCGGAACATCTTGATGGCTTCTTCTGTGGTACACTCGTGGCGTCGTATGGGTATGTGTGCGTCTATTATCTGTTGCATCCGCTCCCGTATGGCATCCACGTCAGCCTGTTCCACGGGGCGTCCGAGTCTTACGTCGCAATAGTAGCCGTTAGATACGGGTATGTCTATAACGACGGCGGCATCGGGGTATAGGTCGTTCACAGCCTTGCAAAGCACGAAGAAGAGGGAGCGGGTGTATGTGCGGAGCCCTGAAGACGAGCGCATGTCGAGGAACTCTATGTCTTTGCTGTGATACACACGGTAGTGCATACCCTCCACTTTGTTGTTCACTTTGGCACTGACCGGACCATATTCCATGTCAAGTTCCATTTCCTTAAATATTTCAGAAAGTGTACTGCCGATGCGTATGTTTTTTAATTTTTTATTATTTTTGCAACGAATACGTATCATTTTTTCCATACTTGCAGTGTTTTAAGTTGTTTTATTTGCCGTAAATATACTTAGAATAACCGATATGGGGCGAATATCGCATTTTAAATTAACAAAAATATGTCGATAATTATTATTTTTAAAATGATTGGCGCACTCGCACTGCTCATCTATGGCATGAAGGTGATGAGTGAAGCTCTTCAAAAAATGGCGGGTTCGCAACTGCGCCACATCCTCGGGGCAATGACCACCAACCGTTTTACGGGAATGCTTACCGGAATGTTCATCACCGTATCGGTGCAATCTTCTTCGGCAACGACCGTGATGACAGTTTCGTTTGTCAATGCCGGACTTCTCACCCTCGCCCAAGCCATCTCCGTGATAATGGGTGCCAACATCGGAACAACACTCACCGCGTGGATAATGAGTGCCGGATTCTCGCTCAACATCACCGATTTCGTGTGGCCCGCGTTCTTTATCGGCATATTGTTGATATACATGCGGAAGCACCGCTACATCGGAGACTTCCTCTTCGGAGTGGCATTTCTCTTCTTCTCACTCGGCGTTTTAAGCCAGACAGGCAAGGAAATGGACCTCGGGCACAATGCAGACCTTGCCGCATTCTTCGCCTCTTTCAATCCCAATAACTTCTTCACCATAGTGGCATTCCTGCTCATCGGCACCATACTCACGTGTATAGTGCAGTCGTCGGCAGCGCTGATGGCCATCACCATGGTGCTCTGCACAAGCGGCGTGCTGTCCATCTATCCGGGCATAGCGCTGGTAATGGGCGAGAACATAGGCACCACCCTCACCGCCAATGTGGCTGCACTCACCGGAAACACGCAGGCACGGCGTGCCGCCATGGCGCACCTGTTCTTCAATGTCTTCGGTGTGCTGTGGATATTGCTATGCTTCTATCCCTTCGTAAACATGGTGTGCTCGTTCGTCGGGGTAGATCCCACCGTGGCACGCCTCAATCCCGTACGCCTGTCGCTCGTGCTGGCAGCCTTCCATACGGCTTTCAACATTACCAACACGTGCATTCTCATATGGTTCATACCGCAGATTGAACGCTTCTGCATCTGGGCGGTAAAGGCAAAGACCAACGAGGAAGAGGAGGATTTCCGTCTGCGATACATCGGAGGCGACACCATCATGAAGACTCCCGAACTGTCGGTGCTTGAGGCACAGAAGGAAATACAGTCGTTTGCAAAGCGCATACAGCGCATGTTCGGCTTCGTGCGCGAGCTGCTCGGCACTACCGACGATACGGCTTTCACCAAACTGTATTCAAGGATAGAGAAATACGAAAGCATCAGCGACAATATGGAGATTGAGATAGCCAAATATCTCAACACCGTGAGCGATGCGCACCTGAGCGACGATACGAAAGCCAAGATAAGGGCGATGTTGCGTGAGATATCAGAGATAGAAAGCATCGGCGACAGCTGCTATAACGTGGCGAGAACCCTCAACCGCAAGAAGGCGGGCAAGGAAGATTTCACCGACAAACAGTATGAACACCTGCACCAGATGTTCGAGCTTACGGACGATTCGCTTACGCAGATGAATGTGCTGCTTGCCGGACGCAAGGACAGTTTCGATGCAAACCGCTCTTTCAACATCGAAAACGAGATAAACAATTACCGCACGCAACTGAAAAACCAGAACATCAACGACGTGAACAACCACGAATATACCTACGAAATGGGCACGATGTATATGGATATCATCTGCGAATGCGAGAAGCTTGGCGACTATGTGGTGAATGTTGTTGAGGCTCGCATGGGTACCCGGCAGAAGGGAGCATAGGCAAATCTGATGCTCTGTTAGGGGCAAACCTACAGAGAGCATACGAAATAAGGGCAGGATGGAGTTCCAACCTGCCCTTTTATTTTCTGTCTTGCGGAGGTTTCGGGAGTGCTTTCCTGTCGTGTTGCACTCACTCCGACGGCTTGTTTTGCATTCAGTCCCAATCGGTCATCATACCGCGAAAGGGTCTCTTTGAGAATGCTGTCTTTGCTTTTTATGTCATTTTCGCCTCTCTGTGCGCCATCCTGCTTTCCGCTTCATCTTGACATAGCCCGCTATGCCTTTGCCGAGCGGTTGTAATCCGGAACACAGATAGACGAAAATGACATGAAATATAACGTTCTGTTCGGGTTCAATCCTCGTCCCAGTCCTCCCAGATGCAGTCGTGTCCTTTGCCGAGAGCCTCGTTGGTCGATTCGCCCCCGCCGCCATATCCCGACGTATCAATGTCCTTTGTGCCTTCAACACCGCTTACCACATTCATGAGGGCTTGCATATCGAGTTCCAGAATAGCCACAGCGGGCTTTATATATTGTTTCTTTTCCATTGTAGTTTCTTCTTTATTATTTTATTATCACCTTGCGTCCGTTCTGAATATACAGTCCCTTGGCGGGTTTCTCCACGCGCTGTCCGTTGAGGTTGTAGAGCGGAGCGTCTGTAATGGTTGCTGTCTTCACTGCTTCTATGCCTGTGGCATCGTTGAAGACAAAGCTGTACGAGCCTTTCGCGCCGTCTCCGGGAGCCGGCAGATAAGCCTTGCCTGCAGCGAGAGTGGTGCCTGTGTAGAGCAGGAAGCCTACGTTGTCGTCACTGCGCTTGCCCAGCACGTATATGCTGTTGGCTGTAACGTTAATCTGGCTTAGCGTGCCCACCAGCTTGTTGTCTATGGGGTCGGGGGTTGTTTCGGAAGCGGCGAAGGTGTGGCTGCCTGCCGGTGCATTATAGATGAAGCCCTCTCCTGCCGGTATTATCTCTATCGGTGTGAGCACAAGATTGCTGCCCGATATTGATGATACATAGTAAGCTTTGGTGTCTGCGGGCACTTTGGCATCGTAGGCGAGGCAAGCCGAAGCCCATCCCACTGTGGTTGTGGTCACTTCTGTAGGCACTTCTTCGTAAACGAACTCAAACCATGCCACGGGCTGACCGCCTCCTTGTAGGGTTATTGTGATAGGCTTGCCGGCAACGTGGTTTTCGAAGTTCACGATAAGGTCGTAAGCGTTTTCGTCTCCCTGCTGATAGTTGCTGTTGGTAGGCAGATAAACGGTTGCTCTGTCAGATTCCACACTTACCACTCTGGGGTCTGCTGAAGAAGCATCATAGTTGGAGAAGAAGGACTTCATTGTCATCTGCTTTACCTTTACATTGGCGGGAATTTTCCATGTAAGCGTTGAGGAGTTTATCTTGAACTGCGAGCCGCCCCATCCGTCTATGCTATTATAATATAAGGTATAGCCGTCCTTGGTCCACGAATTGCTGTCTTCTGCCTTCAGGTTAGAGTCATATTTGAACGTTACAACGTTGTCGCTCTCTGTGGCATTATATATATGTATGCCTTCTACGGTAAGAGTGTAGTTGCGTGTATCGCCTTCCATGGTGTGCGAGAAGGTGTAGGTAGCCTTGTTGCCGCTAAGCACTCCCACGGCACTCTCCGAACCACCGTCTATGAAGGTTGCGCTCATCGGCGGAACGGCTGTATAAATGTTGCCTGACAGTGTGGCTGCTGCCGATGCACCGTTGAGGTCGCTGAGCAGATCTACTGTTTTGCCGTCGATAACGAGCTGCGTGATGATAATGTCCTGCAGATGGAATATTCTTAACGTGTATTGGTTCTTTGTAACCACGGCGTCTCCTACACCTGCCACGTTTATTGTAACTATTGTGGCTTTATTGCCTGCCGGAGTGGGCATGGTGTAGCTGCCGCTTCCGTTATCGGTTACGGTCACCGCGCTGCCTGTCTCTTCGTCTGCTGCCGTAACGGTAAGCACGGCGTTCGATGAAGCCACATTGAATGTCAGCGTTCCGCTTGTGTACGACTTGCTCAGGTTGCAGAACCAGTCGGTCGTTGTACCTGTGGTAACCTCTGCGCCGCTTATTGTCAGCGATTCTACCGACGCCCTTACCGTGCTGAATGTTCCTTCGAGCTTCACGTTGTCGAGGTTCAGCTGATTGTCTTTGTTACGCTCATTGTTTGCCTGCCACGTAGATGCCGGCATGAGCCTTACGTAGCACTTTGCCTGGCGGTTGAGTGTAGCGGGCAGGGTGAACGTCGTGGTTGTCCAGGTTTTGTATCCGCTCTTCAGGTTTGCCACTTCCGGCAGTTGCGTCCACGACGACTTGTCTACCGATGCCATTGCCACCACCTTTTGTCCGTCGGTGGGACAATTGTGGCCTGCTGCCTTCACCGTAAGCGTTAGCGAGCTGTAGTCTGCCGTGTTGAGTTCAAACTCGAAGTAGTTGTAGGGATTGCTGTAGCTGTAGGTACCGGCAGGCGAGTAATCGTATGGAGTCCCATTCCATGTAAACGATGTGGCGTCTGTCTCGGGGTTGGGCAGCGGACTGGTCATGTGGAGTGCGGCACCGTCGGCTGAGATGCTGGCATACTCCAGGTAAGCACCATTGCTGCTTTGCATCGGGTTTTCACCTGTATTGGAGTGTCTGATGGTTGTCACGTAAAACTCTGCCGACTCTATAGCCTGCGAGTTTGGCTTCAGTTTCACACTCTCGAGGTTTACACTTGCGTTGGCTTTGATTTCGGTTGTGTTGGGAGTTCCCACTCCGTCCACAATGTCGTAATCGTAATTGAACGTCCATTCGGCGACAGTTTCTTGTGCCGACACTTGCGGCACGGCAACGCCTCCGAACAATGACAGCAGTGCAAATGGCACTGCTTTAGTAAAAGTTGTCTTCATTGCAGTTTATTATGTTATTAGTTGCACTGCAAAGAAAATTGTTTTTCCTCAATCGGGGGGGGTAATTTTTGTGATTTTATGTGTAATGAAATAAGAAAAACACTGATCCATATACAAAAAATACGGGTTATGCTATAAAATTCCTCACCGGGTGTGGATTTTAAAAAAATGAGGGTAACATGTTACCCTCTCACCTTGTAAGGTATCTGAAGCAGTCGAACATTGCCCTGCCTCCCGCCTCTTTCGGCTGTGGCTGCGGCTTGACAGGCGTCGTGCCGGAGGCTTCATAGCAGAACAGTCCCACACGCAGTCCCTTCCAGAAGCCGTTGCTCATGGCAAAAGGCTCGCCTGCCGGCAGGAAGTGTGTGCCGTCGGTGCTGTAGAAGAAGCAGTGACTGTTTGTCTTGTTGTCCATGCAGACACGCAGCCATACCTTATTTATATATATACTGTCTATTATCTCGCGCCTGCCGTCGCACTCCACGAACACGCCCCTGCGGCTTGCCCCTATGCCGCGGAAGCTCTTTCCCATGCAGAGCAGTCCTGCCACGGTGCTGTCGGCGAGTGCGGTGCAGTCCATCAGCGTGGTAGCCACGGCTTCATATCCCATTACCTTTTGCGTGAGCATGTTGCGGCTTGTGCGCAGCGAGCGTGCCGGCATGGCGTGCAGCGTGAGCCAGCCACGGCGTTCGTCGAGGCTCCACATCGAATCGACAGGATTGTGACACCACTGCCACTGCAATGCGAGTGCCGACAACTTCTGTCCGCGCCAGTGCAGTTGTGTGCCGTCAAAGTCGTCGTCGGTCTGTGGCAGCGTGCGGCTTGTCACCGTGCGTGTGACAGGTTTGGCGTGCTGTGCCACCGGCTCGCCCACACCGTTGCCGTCGTAGTCTTCGCCCATGGTTACCCAGTCATCGTCGGTCCATCGCGCCGGTTGCAGATGCACCACCCTGCCGAGTGGACTTGTAGACTGGAAGTGTACAAACCACCATTCGCCCTGCGGAGTGTCTACGAGGGCTCCCTGATGCGGACCGTTCACCGCCGTCGTGCCCTGTTCGAGCACCACCCTGCGCTCATAGGGACCGTAAATGTTGTCGGCACGCAGCACCGTCTGCCATCCTTCGCCCACACCGCCTTCGGGAATGACGAGATAGTATCTGCCCTTGCGCTTCAGCCATTTGGTGCCCTCTGCCACCGGACCGGTGTAAACGGTAGTGCCTTCGTCGAGCAGCCGCTTGCCGTCTGCCGACATGCGGTGTACTATGATGGGACCGGCGCCGTGCAGACTGTGCCCGAGATATGCGTTGCCGTCGTCATCCCACAGCGGACAGGGGTCTTCCCACTTTTCCACCCTCTTCACGCAGTGCAGCGGCGACCACGGTCCGTGCGGACTGTCGGCGACCGACATGAACAGTCCTTCGTGCGGCGTGCAGAAGAACACCCACAGACGTCCGTCGTGCAGGCGTATGCTCGGTGCCCAGGAGCCGCCGGCATAGCGGCTGTTGTTGTCCCAGCCGGGATAGTCGAAGCGGTCGTATATCTGGCTCACTATGTGCCAGTTCACGAGGTCGTCAGACTCCAGCACCTGCATGCCGAGGTAATGGAAGTCGGATGCCACCATATAGTATTTGTCGCCCATCCTCACCACATCGGGGTCGCTGTAGTCGGCATTGAGTACCGGATTGCGGTATGTGCCGTCGCCCATATCGCCCCAAAGGAGCTGTGCCTGCGCCGTAGAGGTAAGGTTGCAGAGCAGGACGCAAAGCACAAGCATAACATTATTCTTCATATATTATATAGGTATTAATGCTGCAAATATAAGAAAATAATGCAGCCTGCTGAAATTCTTGCAGACAATAATCCCATGTATATCTGTTCGCTGAAGATTTACGAAGCTCGTAACTGCACTTAATGAAAGTTAATTTGTAAAGATATTTGGTCGAATTTA
>CAMTJK010000054.1 GCA_947072805.1 uncultured Prevotella sp. | reverse complement strand
CAAAACGCGTAACTTGCTGACTATCAGCGCTCCCTATTTGAGAGTAAAATCGCTCATTTTCGCGTCGTAGGTTACAAATCGAGGTTTGGATGCCGATTAACACACGTTAAAGTAAAGATTTTTCATAAAAGTAAACAAATGTTATACGTATTATTTCAACCTCCATCCAAGCCCTTTTCATTTGCACGCCCGCAGACTAATAGTTAAAATTCTGTAATCATTCGGCTTTTACGCCATTTATCCGTAATTTTGCAACCCAAAAAATCCGAAGAATACATTAATAATATATAAGCAGAAAGATGAATATTTCATTTGAAAGTTCCGACAAGATCAACGCTCTCATGACGTTGACTATCGAAAAAGAAGACTATCAGGCTGACGTTGAGAAGCAGCTGAAGGACTATCGCAAGAAGGCAAACGTGCCGGGCTTCCGCCCCGGACAAGTGCCTATGGGCATGATAAAGCGCCAGTTCGGTACATCCGTAAAGATGGACGTGGTAAACAAACTGCTCGGCGAGAAGCTCTATGGATATGTACGCGAAAACAAAATACAGATGTTGGGCGACCCGCTGCCAAGCGACAAGCAGAAGGAGATAAATCCGGAGACAGACGAAACGATGGAATTCGTATTCGACATTGCCATAGCTCCCGAATTCAAGGCAGAACTCACATCTTCAGACAAGGTAGACTACTATAACATCACCGTTGATGACACCCTCATCGACCGCCAGGTAGACATGTACCGCTCACGAAGCGGCCACTACGAGAAGGCTGACGAATATGACGCCGCAAAGAACGACATGCTGAAAGGCGACCTCAGAGAGCTCGACGCCGAAGGAAACACCAAAGAGGGCGGAATAGTAGTGGAAGGCGCAGTGCTGATGCCCGAATATATAAAGGTAGACGACCAGAAGAAGCTCTTCGACGGAGCAAAACCGGGAAGCATCATCACCTTCAACCCGAAAAAGGCTTACCCGGAAAGCGACATAGAAGTGTCGTCTCTGCTGAAAATAACAAAGGAAGAGGCTGCCGGAGTGACCGCCGACTTCACCTATCAGGTAACAGAGGTGTCACGCTTCACACAGGCCGAAGTAAACCAGGAACTCTTTGACAGCGTGTTCGGCAAGGACGTTGTTACCGACGAGGCTTCGTTCCGCCAGAAAATAGCCGACAGCATAAAGAGCCAGCTCGTAACCGACAGCGAATACAAATTCCTGCTCGACGTACGCGCCTATACCGAAAAGAAAGTGGGCGAGCTGCAGTTCCCCGACGCCCTGCTCAAGCGCATAATGCTGAACAACAACAAGGAAAAGGGCGAGAAGTTCGTGGAAGACAACTACGAAGCAAGCATCAAGGAGCTGAAATGGCACCTCATAAAGGAACAGCTTGTGGCTGCCAACGAGATAAAGGTGGAGGACAACGACATAAAGAACGTGGCAAAAGAAGCCACACGCGCTCAATTCGCACAGTACGGCATGCAGAACGTGCCCGACGAATATCTTGAGAAGTACTCACAAGACATGCTGAAAGACCGCAAAAACATCGACTCGCTCGTTGACCGCGCCATCGACATAAAGCTCACAGCTGCACTCAAAAACGTAGTCAAGCTAAACACAAAAGACATATCGCTCGACGATTTCAACAAGATGATGCAGGAAAAATAATCCTAATACAAAAAAAATAATCTCTTTATAGGGAGGTTATCGACTTTTTTATTATCTTTGTATAAAAGATAGACCGCGCCAGAAAATACTGCGCCCGAAAGGATACAGACAAGGCAAGGCTATTGCACATGCAAATGACAGGATAAAAGAAGAAAAGGTCGATAGCCTCCCCTTTTTTAGTCAGACCGGAACAGGACCGGAACAACACCTGAAAATACTGCTGCCGCAAACGACGGCACAGGTTTGGAACAACAGTCCAAACAACAAAAGAACAGAAAAAAAGAATATGAACGATTTCAGAAAGTACGCAACCAAACATCTGGGCATCAACGGACTCGTGTTTGATGAAGTGATAAGTTCGCAAGCACAGTATCTCAACCCCTACATTCTCGAGGAACGACAACTCAACGTAACACAGATGGACGTGTTCTCACGACTTATGATGGACCGCATCATCTTCCTCGGAACACAGATTGACGACTATACAGCCAACACCCTGCAGGCACAGCTGCTATATCTTGACTCGGTGGATCAAGGCAAAGACATCTCCATATACATAAACTCACCCGGCGGAAGCGTAACAGCAGGCCTCGGCATATACGACACCATGCAGTTCATAACAAGCGACGTGGCTACCATCTGCACCGGCATGGCTGCATCGATGGCAGCCGTACTGCTCGTGGCAGGAGCCGAAGGCAAACGCTCGGCACTGACACACAGCCGCGTGATGATACACCAGCCGCTCGGAGGCGTGCAGGGACAGGCTTCGGATATAGAAATAGAAGCTAAGGAGATAATGAAATTCAAGAAAGAACTGTACACCATCATCTCCGAACACTCACACACACCGTACGACAAGGTGTGGAACGACTCCGACCGCAACTACTGGATGACTGCCGACGAAGCACGCGAATACGGAATGATAGACAACGTGTTGAAGAGGAAAGGATAAGAAGACCGCATGGCAATGAAGAAAGTATGTAGCTTCTGCGGAAGAAGTGAAAAGGACGTGAAGCTCCTCATCACAGGACTCAACGGATACATCTGCGAAGACTGCGCCATGCAGGCTTATCACATCGTGGAATCGACAGGACTGTTTGAAAACACAACGGCAAAGAAAGGCAAAAAGGAAAAGTTTGAACTGAAAAAAGTGCCTAAGCCAAAAGAGATAAAAGACTATCTCGACGAATATATCATAGGACAGGACGAGGCAAAACGCTATCTCTCGGTAGCTGTTTACAACCACTACAAACGCCTGCAGCAGCCCATCGAAGACGATGGCGTAGAAATAGAAAAGAGTAATATAATAATGGTGGGAAGCACCGGCACGGGAAAGACACTGCTGGCACGCACCATAGCCAAACTGCTCGACGTACCGTTCACCATCGTGGACGCAACGGTGTTTACCGAAGCCGGATATGTGGGCGAAGACGTGGAAAGCATACTCTCACGACTGCTGCAAGTGGCTGACTATAACGTGGAGGCAGCCCAAAGAGGCATTGTATTCATTGACGAAATAGACAAGATTGCACGCAAAAGCGACAACCCGTCAATAACACGTGACGTGAGCGGAGAAGGCGTACAGCAGGGACTGCTGAAACTGCTCGAGGGAACAATGGTGAACGTGCCGCCAAAAGGCGGACGCAAACATCCCGACCAGGACTACATACACGTGGACACAAAAAACATTCTGTTCATCTGCGGAGGCGCCTTCGACGGCATTGAACGCAAAATAGCACAACGCCTCAACACACATACCGTGGGATATAACTCCGTACAGAACGTGAGAAAAATAGACACCGGCGACCTCATGCAATATATTCTGCCGCAAGACCTGAAGGCGTTCGGGCTTATTCCGGAAATAATAGGACGCCTGCCGGTACTTACATACCTCAACCCGCTCGACAGAGAGGCACTCGCACGAATACTTAAAGAGCCTAAGAACTCGATAGTAAAACAATATGTGAAACTCTTCGACATGGACGGCATAAAACTTACGTTCAGCGACGAAGCACTTAACCTCGTGGTCGATAAGGCTGTAGAATACAAACTGGGAGCCCGCGGACTGCGCTCTATCGTGGAAAGCATAATGATGGACGCAATGTTTGAGGTGCCGTCGAAGAAGCAAAAGACCTTTGAGGTAACTCTTGAATACGCAGAAAAACAGCTCGACAAGTCGCGACTGCAACAACAGCCGTCATAACCACAACACCGAAAGCACACATAAACAGGCTCCGCACAACATCTGTCGGAGTACGAGAAACGTCGCAAGATACGCCAACGGCATCATCAGAACAGAATCTATACTATTACACAAATATGGCAGACAACGTGAACCTTACAGAAGCTCTGAAGAAACATTTTGGTTTCGACAAGTTCAAAGGCGATCAGGAAGCGATAATACGCAACGTGCTCGCCGGCAACGATACCTTCGTACTCATGCCCACCGGAGGGGGCAAGTCGCTGTGCTATCAGTTGCCATCGCTTCTCATGGATGGCACTGCTATTGTAATATCTCCACTCATCGCCCTGATGAAAAACCAGGTAGACGTGATAAGCAACCTGAGCGAAACGCACGGCGTGGCACACTACCTTAATTCTTCCCTAAACAAGACAGCAATAGACCAGGTGAAAGCCGACATAAAGGCAGGACTGACAAAACTGCTTTACGTGGCACCGGAATCGCTGACAAAAGAGGAGAATGTGGACTTCCTGCGGACAATAAACATATCTTTCTACGCCATCGACGAGGCACACTGCATATCGGAATGGGGACACGACTTCCGTCCCGAATACCGACGCATACGCCCGATAATAAACGAAATAGGGAAAGCACCGGTGATAGCTCTCACCGCAACAGCCACCGACAAGGTGAGGACAGACATAAAAAAGAACCTCGGCATGCCCGACGCAAAGGAATTCAAGAGCTCATTCAACCGTCCAAACCTTTACTATGAGGTAAAACAAAAGACAAAAGACGTCGATAAAGACATTATACGCTTCATAAAACAACACGCCGGCAAAAGCGGCATAATATACTGCCTGTCGCGCAAGAAGGTGGAAGAACTGGCTGCCATACTGCGCGCAAACGAAATAAAAGCCGCAGCCTATCACGCCGGACTTGACTCCACAACACGCTCACAGACACAAGACGACTTCCTCATGGAAAAAATCGACGTGATAGTGGCAACAATAGCTTTCGGCATGGGCATAGACAAGCCTGACGTGAGATTTGTAATACACTACGACATACCGAAAAGCCTCGAAGGGTATTACCAGGAAACAGGACGTGCCGGACGCGACGGCGGAGAAGGAATGTGCATTGCATTCTACTCGCAAAAGGATTTGCAAAAGCTCGACAAGTTTATGGAGGGAAAACCGGTGGCAGAACAGGATATTGGACGGCAACTGCTGCAGGAAACGGCTGCCTATGCGGAGACCTCCGTATGCCGAAGAAAGATGCTGCTGCACTACTTCGGAGAGACTTACGAGAAAAGCAACTGCGGAAACTGTGACAACTGCCTGCACCCGAAAGAGAAAATACAAGCAGACAAACAACTGACAACTGCACTGAAAGCAATAGCCGCCATCAAGGAAAACTTCCGCACCGACTATGTGATAGACTTCATCACCGGACGCGAAACAGAAGAGATAATAGCACACAAACATCATGAACTGGAAGAGTTTGGCTCAGGGGAAGATGAGGACGAGAAAATCTGGAATCCGCTGATAAGGCAAGCTCTGATTGCCGGATATATCAAGAAAGACGTAGAGAACTACGGACTGCTGAAGATAACATCCGACGGAAAGAAATTCATAAAGAAACCTAAACCTTTTATGATTGTAAAAGACAACGAATTCAGCGATGACGAAGAATCATCATTCGAGCATGAGGGAGGTACAAGCGCACTCGACCCGATACTGAACACCATGCTGAAAGATTTGAGAAAGAAAGTATCTAAAAAGATGGAACGACCGCCGTACGTGATTTTCCAGGACGTGTCGCTCGAACAGATGGCAACAGACTATCCAGTCACGCTCGACGAACTGAAGAGCATACAGGGCGTGGGAGAAGGAAAGATAAAGCAGCCCTATGCAAAACAATTCGTGGACCTGATAAAACGTTACTGCGAAGAAAACGAAATTGTAAGGCAGGCAGACCTGAGGGTTCGAACAGTAGCGAAGAAATCGGTACAGAAAGTCAGCATCATACAAAGCATTGACAGACAGATTGCCCTCGATGACATTGCCAACGCAAAGGGCATTGAGTTTGAGGAACTGCTCGACGAGGTGGAAGCAATAGTCTATTCGGGCACAAAGCTGAACATCGACTACTTCCTTGAAGAGGTGATGGACGAAGACCATGTGGACGATATCTACGAATACTTCCAGGAATCTGAAACCGACGACCTCGACACGGCACTGAAAGAACTGGGCGACGACTACACGGAGGACGAAATAAGGCTGGTAAGAATCAAGTTCATCTCGGAGATGGCAAACTGAAAACACAGCACAAAACAAGTCGTATAAGCAGAAAAAACAGCGCAAGCGGCTTTGCCGTAATGAAGATTTTTTTGTACTTTTGCATCCGCAAAAAGGAATCAATATGTAGTGCCCGGGCACGTAAGTCTAATTGATAGAGTTACGTGCCCGGGCGCTTTTTTTGTTATCCTTAATCCGACAGAAATCCGACATGAGCATAAAGGGAATGACAATAATCCCGGAACACTGTACGATGAACGGCAAGAACAAAAAGGAGAAATAAAAAATATAATGCAAATGGACAAAAAAACAAACAAGCTATGGACTTCTTCGTTCGTGAAGATATGTCTTGTAAACTTCTTTATCTTCGTAAACTTCCACGCACTGCTACCCACATTCCCGTTCTTCGTAACCTATCTCGGCGGCGACGCCGTGGCAATAGGCATTGCTACGGCACTGTTCAGCATAGCCTCAATAGTGTCGAGACCCTTCGTGGGCTGGCTCGTGGACAGCAAAGGACGCTGCACGGTACTTGTGGCAGGACTTATAGGCATGGCACTAATACCTATGGGCTACTTCGTTTCTGCCGGCATTGCCATGGCTGTGGTGCTGCGAACGGTTCACGGAGCTTTTCACGCCGCTTCGAGCAACGCCTCTTCGACATGGGTTACCGACATTATTCCGCCCTCTCGCATGGGTGAAGGACTCGGCATGTACGGCTTGTCGATGGCCATTTCCACCGCCGTGGCTCCGGCTCTCGGACTGATGATAATGAACAGAATGGGCTTTCCGCCACTGTTCGTTATGACCACGGCAGCCGCCATCGTCGCTCTCATGCTCGGCGCAGGCATACACAACCGCAGCTACCGTCTGACAGATGAACCGCTCAGGCTGAAAGACCTGTTTGAGCCGATGTCGGTGCCGGCATCAATAACACAGTTCTTCTTCATGATGGCATACGGAGTGATTGAGGTATACGTGGCTATATATGCCACCACACACGGACTGCCGGGCGGCGGAATCTATTTCATCTGCATAGCCATAGCCACCGTAGCCACACGAATACTGCTCGGCAGAGCCATCGACAGATACGGCGAGGCGGTACTCGTGTACAGCGGAAATGCTGCCATCATAGCCGGAATAATGCTGCTTGTATTTGTTCACAACGTGCCATGCTACATTCTTTCAGCCCTACTGCTCGGATATAGCTTTGGAGCCATACAGCCGTCGCTTCAGACCATGGCCATGCACGCCGTGGCACCCGAACGTCGTGGAGCGGCAAGTTCTACATTCTTCGTAGCCTTCGATTTCGGAATTGCACTCGGCGGATTTCTTGCCGGTCTGCTCGTAAAAGCCTTCGGTTACGACACGATGTTCATTGTCATCGCCTTCTCGTGCGTTCTCTCGCTGGCCTACTACTACATCTTCGGCAGACGTCACGCCTCGTCGTTCAACCCCGAGAGCCGCATGACGTTCAGCACAGTCTCTGCCGAAGATGCCGTCACGACCATACGCAGTGCTTCCGCCGACATCCCGGGCAGCATACTGCCCTCCGCCGGCAAACCGCTCATTGTAACCATATCGCGCCAATACGGCAGCGGCGGTCATGAGGTGGGCGAACTGCTCGCACAGAAACTCGGAGTAAAGCTGTACGACAAAGACCTCATAGCCATGACTGCCGAGAAGAGCGGAATGCGGGAAAGTGATGTGGCAGAGACAGAACAGAAGGCAGGCGGATTCATGACGCCCGACGACCCGGTGCAGACAGCCATGTTCCAGACGCAGAGCCGCGTGATACGCGACATTGCCGCCAACGGTTCCTGCGTGATAGTGGGACGTCTTGCCAACTTTATTCTGCGCGACAAGGCAAACTGCTTCAACATATTCATATACGCATCGCCCGAATACCGCCGCTCACGAATAGCCGAAAGCGAGGGACTTACACCCGAAGCGGCAGGCGAAAAGATGCTGCGCACCGATCGTGACCGCGCCGACCACTGCCTGCACTACACGGGATGCGAGTGGGGACGCCCTAAATATTATCATCTGATGGTGGACAATGCTGTACTCGGCGACCATGGCACTGCCGAAATGATATACGAAATGATGAAGAAAATAATGTGATTCTGACGCAATCAACTAAGAAAAGCCCAAACTTGTCATTGGTTTCAATCTTAATCCTGATGACAAGCTTGGGCTTTTATATCTTACTTTCACATTACGAAACGGTCGGAATCATGTTGCAACCCTATCTAAGGAGCAACGTGGGACAATAATATATAATGTATGAACCGGGGTTATTCGTGAATCTGGAAATCCTTTTTGCGCAATACGAAGTCTGTACCGAGATACTTCTCACGCACAATCTTGTTTGCCGCCAATTCCTCTGGATTGCCCTTGAAAAGTATTCTACCTTCGAATAGCAGGTATGCCCGGTCGGTGATGCTCAACGTTTCGTGCACGTTATGGTCGGTAATGAGTATTCCGATGTTGCGGTATTTCAGTTCCCATACTATCTTCTGTATGTCTCCCACAGCTATCGGATCCACACCCGCAAATGGTTCGTCAAGCATTATGAACTTGGGATTGATGGCAAGGCAGCGCGCTATCTCCGTTCGGCGACGCTCACCGCCCGACAGCTGGTCGCCTTTACTCTTGCGTACCTTTTCCAGACGGAACTCCCTAATGAGGCTGTCCAGCTTCTGCAGCTGATAGTCACGCGGTTGTCCGGTCATCTCGAGCACCGAGAGAATATTGTCTTCTACGCTCATCTTGCGGAAAACACTGTTTTCCTGCGCCAGATATCCGATGCCCGCACGCGCCCTTTTATAGACAGGAAACTTCGTTATCTCAAGGTCGTCTATGTATATATGTCCGGCATTCGGAACGATAAGCCCCGTTGTCATGTAGAAGGAGGTGGTCTTTCCGGCACCGTTCGGACCGAGCAGTCCCACGATTTCACCCTGTCGCACGTTTATCGAGACGTCGTTCACCACAGTGCGCTTGCCGTATCGCTTCACGAGTCCCTCCGCCCTAAGCACCGTACAACCGTTTTCGGTGTCTGCGACAGCGGTTTCGGTTGCCACATCGGCGGCTTTGCTGTCCACCTGCCCATCGACAATATTCAGATTATCATTCATTTGTATGTGTTTTTAGGTTGCAAAAATACTAAAATTGCCGCTTATATCCGTTGATAAAGGCAAAAACTATAGGCATTATTGCAGTTTTTATCGGATTTTGGTTACTTTTGCATCATAAAATAAAGCATACAATGTTGTTGTTCAAATGCCTCAATACCCTCGGTCGCTATCTTATGCTGATGGGTCGCACATTCCAACGTCCGGAGCGAATGCGCATGTTTTTCAAGGAATATATCAAAGAGATGTCACAACTGGGTGTAAACTCCATCGGCATCGTCCTTCTTATATCATTTTTCATTGGTGCCGTCATCTGCATCCAGATGAAGCTTAACATACAGAGCCCCTGGATGCCCCGCTGGGTGACCGGCTACACCACGCGCGAGATAATGCTCCTTGAGTTCTCCTCGTCCATAATGTGTCTGATTCTCGCCGGCAAGGTGGGGTCGAACATTGCGTCGGAGATAGGCACCATGAGGGTGACGCAGCAGATTGACGCTCTCGACATAATGGGCGTGAACTCCGCCTGCTATCTCATACTTCCCAAGATTCTCGGACTTATCACGATAATGCCTTTCCTCGTAATCTTCAGTTCTGCCACCGGCATTCTCGGCGCATACGGAACAGCTTACATCGGACATGTGCTCAGCCCCGAGGACCTCACTCTCGGATTGCAGCACTCGTTCAATTCGTGGTTTGTGTGGATGAGTATCATCAAGAGCCTCTTCTTTGCATTCATAATATCGAGCGTCCCATCGTATTACGGCTACACTGTTGAGGGCGGATCGGTGAACGTGGGCAAGGCAAGCACCGACGCCGTGGTGAGCAGCAGCGTACTGATACTCTGTTCCGACGTGTTCCTTACACAGCTCCTGTCGTAAGAAAGTCTGCAGCAACGGAGACTACATAGCAAGATGTGTGATTTGAAATAGACCTATGATTGAGATAAAACACCTGTGCAAGTCGTTTGAAGACAAGGAAGTGCTGAAAGACATCAGCGCCGTCTTCGAGAGCGGCAAGACCAACCTGATTATCGGACAGAGCGGAAGCGGCAAAACCGTGCTCGTAAAGAACCTCGTGGGACTGCTGACACCTACTTCCGGCAGCGTGCTCTACGACGGACGCGACTTCGTGGCGATGAGCAAGCACGAAAAGATTATGCTAAGGCGCGAAATGGGAATGATATTCCAGAGCGCAGCATTGTTCGACTCGCTGACCGTTCTGGAAAACGTGATGTTCCCTCTCGACATGTTCTCAAACATGAATCTGCGCGAACGCATAAAGAGGGCGCAGACCTGCCTCGACCGCGTGAACCTCAAAGGGGCTGAAAACAAGTATCCGGGCGAGATATCGGGAGGTATGCAGAAGCGCGTGGCAATAGCACGTGCCATAGCCCTCAACCCGAAATACCTGTTCTGCGACGAGCCTAACTCGGGTCTCGACCCAAAGACTTCGCTGGTAATAGACGACCTGCTGCACGGCATAACACAGGAATACAACATCACCACCATCATCAACACGCACGACATGAACTCCGTGATGGGCATAGGCGAGAATATCATATACATCTACGAGGGAAACAAGGAGTGGGAAGGAGAGAGCAAAGATATCATGATGTCCACCAACCAGAGGCTCATAGACTTCATCTTTGCCAGCGACCTGCTGAAACGCATGCGTAACGCCGAGATAACATTGCTGAAGAACGGCGGCGGCGCCAACAGATAAACAAACAAGCAACACACAATAAAGGCTTTTGTAGATATACTTACATATCCGCAAAAGCCTTTTTCCTTGATTATCTTCACCTTATTGCAACCGTATCGTTGTGCCGGTCTATCGACATATTGGGGTTAATCTATCGTAAAACCACCTTTATCGTGCTGCATTCAGCTCCTTTCCGCACTCTTACCACGTAGGCTCCGGCTTGCGGCACGGGCACAATGGTGTTGCCGTGTGCAGCGGAATATCTGCCAACAAGGCGTCCGGATATGTCGCACAGGCTTAATTCGTCATATCCGCGCGGTGCAACCAGGCTGCCGTTGCTGTACACAACGAGCGGCAATGTCTCCGTGCGGGGAGCATCGACAGACGAAGGCAGCAGCGTTTTCAGTTCCACCTCCTCGGCATTAAGCACATTGCATTTTGTCTTATCAGCCTCATCGTAGTTGGCTACAAACGCCACAACACGCAGATGGTTCATATTCCATCCGTCGGGTAGCTCCGTATCGAAATATTCTTCATACCCACTCTCTATGTCCACCGCCTTTCCCCATGTCGGCGTAAGGCTGCGACGTGCCGAATGACGGTGGTAGAAGTTACCCGATGCCCCTGCCTGCGTCTCGGTGAAGATACTGTCTTCGCTTATAAATACATACAGGCACGGATTGGCTGCCGCCGACGTAAGAAGGCTCTTTCCGCTGACTGTGAGTTGCAGTCTGCGCGTTTCCGTATCGAGAGATGGTTTGATGTCCACCGACACGAAAGCCGGAACAGCCGTATATTCGCCATAGAGTGCCGCAAGCACAGTGCCCGTAGGACTCACTGGCGCCACACTGTCTGAATATATAGAAGGGTAATTGTCGGCTGCCACGCCGCGATCAAACATCACAGCCGGCGCAAAAAGCCTCGATTCCTTATAGAACCATTCGTAGTCTTTGCTTTCGGCAATGGTAAACTTGTCTTCATAGAATCCTGCATGATGGCACAATTCTATCACGTCCGGCTTTCCTCCGAGTATGCGTTCTATCTGCTTGTGCGATGTAGGGCAGTTGGTACACAACTCTGTCGAGAAGACTTCGAGCAGGGTTTTGCGCGGTGTGAACGATGTGCGGCAAGTGGTGGTGGTGTGGCGCGACACATTGTCGTAAGGCGTCGCATCGGCTTTAGTGTTCACCCCGGTCACTTCGAGCCACACGTCGCGGTCGCTTTCGGTGCCAATATGCACGTTATCGCTAACAAACGAGCCTGCAGCACGTGAGGCTACGGCATCGGTTTCCACCGTCTCCACGTATGTCTCGTCGCCGAGATGCCACGTCAGTTCGAGGTTATTCACCGTTCCGCGACCCATATTCACGAATGTCCCTTCGTAATGCAGCTTCTCTCCCACTCTCGCATAACGAGGCATGAGGAGATGTGTAAGCCTTATCTCTGCGTCGGGCATGTTTGTCCCTTCCACCACACAGTAGACGGCAGGGCTGCATCCGGCGTCAAGTCGGCTCCATGTGCCGTTAGTGAGCAGCCAGTCTTCGCACCCGGGATACAGACTGTTGCCGTAGCTGAGCATTCTCACGCCTTCTGTCTCATAGCCCACGTACAGGCTGCCGCCATCCAGGGGCAGTGGTGTTTCGGGAATGACGCTCATCCAGCCTGTGCCCTTCGCCTCCACCTGCGTTTCGTACATCGGCTCTGCGTCAGGAGCCTTTGTCACGAACACCCTTACGGGCTTCATGTCGGCGAGATATGCTATATGGACGCATATTTCACTGATGCTGCATCCCTTATAAGCCTGCATCCGCTCTGCCGGATAGCTGAAGGCTAAGCCCGAACGCGATGCCGTTGATACCGACTTGTATGCGACGGCAGCGTTGTTGTAACAGTTTCCCAATATCAGTTTGTCGCCGTCAGCTCTCATATGCAAAGCCGACAGGAGCATTATGACTGCAGCCGCCAAGCGGAAGGCTCTTCTTGAAATCATCGTAACAGGATTTTTGTGTCTTTATAAGAATACGGGGTTCCGTATATATAAGGTATTAAAAAGAAAGATACCATGTTCCGTCGCTTTCACGAGCCGGAGCATGGTATCTGTTATTCGTTGTGTCACTTCGCAATCTTGAAGCTCTGCGTGCCCTTGTCTGTGGTCACTCTCACAATATAAGTACCTGTAGGTACGTTGTTCATGTTGAAAGCGTGACCCTGTGCACCGCTCTTTATGAGTGCTCCCGAGGCGGAATAGATGTCGGCGCGGTTATATTCGCCGTTGATATAGAGGTTGTCGCCTCTGCGCCAGTCTATGCTGACTTCGCTGTCCGTCCTTCTTGCGCGGTCTATTCCGTTCGACTTGTCAAACAGTGCAAGCATCGGGGCATTCACTACGCCGAAGTCAAGAGCCACCATGCCACCGCCTACAAGTACGCTTCCGTCCTCGCTGCAGTCAAGAACGTTCGTAAGGGTCTGACCGAATATGAAGTCTTTGCCGCCACCGTGACAAGCCACCCACTGGTCAAGGAAGACGAGCTTGTTGTCCTTGGTGTACTTGAAGTACTTCACTTCTCTTCCATCGGCTTCCTGGAAGTATCCGTAAACGTTGCCATCTACGTCTATGCTGTTGGCAACACCGCCGTTGAAGTTGGCTGTATCAGTGCCGGAAATACCGCAATCTAAGATATTGATGAGCGAGTCGTTCCTTATTATCGCAGGATTCTGTCCGCCAGTATCGGCAGTGTTCATGCCCACTATGGTGCTTCCGTCGTTGCTAATGTCCCATACCATGAAGCCCGTGATGCCGAGGTTGTCATACACCTTCTTCAGTTCGCCGTTTTCCCATAAGCAGGGCACAAGACTGCACTTGTCCCATCCTAAAGCCTCATTGAAGCCGGTAACGATATAGAAATTGCCAGCTATGAAACGGCCGTCGGGTGTGATGGCGCGTGCCTGATTGACAAAGAGCATATAGGTTGCCATTTCTATTGAATAGTTGTCCGGAACGGGCAGTTTGGTCCACTCACCGTTGAGGGGCTTGTAAGCAGGATAGCTCGGACCTTGCTCCTCTATCTGGTCCCAGTCTTCCCATGAGCCTACCACCGTACCGTCGTTAGACACGTCGTGGGCAGAAACATACCTTTCGTCAATGTCCCACAGCAGTTCAAGGTCATCGGGCTTGTCGGCACACCAGAAGTAGCAGAACGGCGACACCTGGTCGTCGTATCCCACTGCATACTTGCCATTGGCAGACACGTGATAGAACACGCCGAAAGGTGTGAGCTGATCGCCCGACATGTCGAACAAGTAGTCACGGAAGTCGTAAATCTTCTGCGCCGATACATTTACCGAAACAGCGAGCAGAATGGCTGTCAAAACATTTTTAAGTAAAAATTTCTTCATATTCTCATTGTTTTTTTAGTTTATCCCTTATAAATACGTGCCTGCAAACTTACTCAAAAAAAACGAGACGAGAGCAGGAATAGTACGAAAACAGAGCTTTCTCATGTATTTTACCGTTATATTATGCCTTTTCATCGACAATATCGTCCGGTCCGTTTCCTTTCACTGCCTATTTTCACAATGCGTACGTGCCTGATTTTGTTAATTACTATTCATGTCGCCGCCAAAAGCATAAAAT
>CAMTJK010000053.1 GCA_947072805.1 uncultured Prevotella sp. | reverse complement strand
ATATGGATAAAAACAACGGCTTGCTGGCAAAAAACGGTGTCAGCTTTCTTATACCGTTTATACTTATAACTTCGTGTTTTGCCTTGTGGGGCTTCGCCAACGACGTTACAGCTCCGATGGTAAAAGCCTTTTCAAAGATTTTCCGCATGAGCGTAACAGAAGGCGCCCTCGTTCAGGTGGCTTTCTATCTGGGATATTTCGTAATGGCTTTCCCCGCGGCAATGTTCATACAGCGCTATTCTTTCAAGGCAGGCGTGCTCACGGGGCTCGGACTCTATGCGCTCGGAGCATTGCTCTTCTTCCCGGCACAACTCATGGGAATGTATTATCCGTTCCTCATGGCTTACTTTGTAATGACGTGCGGTCTGTCGTTTCTGGAGACAAGCTGCAACCCCTACATCTATTGCATGGGCAGTGAGGACACTGCCACACAGCGGCTCAACCTGGCACAGGCATTCAATCCTATCGGTGCGCTTGCCGGAATGTACGTAGCCATGCACTATGTGCAGGCACGCATGAGCCCGCTCGAGTCTGCCGCACGTGCGGAACTGAGTGATGTACAGTTTAATGCGGTGAAGGCCCACGACCTCGAGGTACTGATACAGCCCTATGTCTTTATAGGTGCCATCGTCATTCTGCTTGTCGTGGTGATAAGGCTGATGAAAATGCCGATGGACAGCGACACACGCTCGAAGAAAAGTCTGTTTACCGCGCTTGCAGAACTTGCCCGACTGAAGAACTATCGTGAGGGAGTGATTGCGCAGTTCTTCTATGTAGGTGCGCAGGTGATGTGCTGGACGTTTATCATACAGTACGGAACGCGCATATTCATGGCTGAAGGCATGGACGAGCGCGGCGCCGAGATACTATCGCAGAAGTATAATATCGTGGCAATGGTGTTCTTTACGTGCAGCCGCTTCATATGTACGTGGTTCCTCAGGTACCTGCAGCCGGGCAGACTGCTCACCATTCTTGCCGTGTGCGGACTTGTGGCTGTGGGCGGAGTGATTCTCTTCACCGACCGCAACGGTCTGTATTGCCTTGTGGGTGTGAGCGCCTGCATGTCGCTGATGTTCCCAACTATATACGGCATTGCGCTGCGCGGACTGGGAGAGAATGTGAAATTCGGCGGTGCCGGACTGATAATGTCCATTCTCGGCGGCTCTGTATTCCCGCCGTTGCAGGCTGCCATCATTGACAGTGACGTGACAGCACTCGGACTTCCCTCTACAAACATTTCCTTTGTAATACCGCTCATATGCTTTGCCGTGATAGCCGTATACGGTCATAGGGCATACGTACGCCATAACATCACGTACGATTACAATAAGTGACGCTCTGAAAAAAAACAATTCCGCCGCCATAACCGTGGGCTTAGTGCCTCGCGTTATGGCGGCGGAATTGTTTTTTCGTTTTCCCGTTATCAGGCTTGCGGATGTTCTTCCGTATCTCTGACAGCTTTGTTCTTCTTCATTTCCTTCCATCTCATTCCTGCTATGGCAAGCAATATCAGCAGGAGCACGGCATAGGCTACATAAGCCACAGTCTCGGTGGTTGTCACCGTCTTGGGGAAGAACGTCAGCTCCACTTTGTGGTCGCCCGGTTTCACCTGTATGGCGCGCAGAATGTAGTTTACGCGCCCTACTTCAGCCTCCTCGCCGTCCACAGTGGCAGTCCATCCCGGGTAGTAAACCTCCGAGAACACTATCACGCCGCCTTTCGACGATGATACGTCGTAGGTGAGCTTGTTGGCGTCGCATGATGTTATCGTTACAATGCTTGTGCTGTCTTGCACTGCGCTATTGCCGAGCACATCGCTGAAACGCTTGTCTGCCACAGCCTCGTGCCTCAGATCGAGTTGTCCCACCATGTCGAGCTCGCCGTTGGCATTGTCGGCATAGTTCACTTTATCCACGAACCATGCGTTGCCGTGGACGTAGGGGTTGCGTATTGGCACTGTCTGTCCCGACTGCAGCGGCACTATGAAGTATTTGGCGTTGAGCATGTTGAGCACGGGGAAGATGGAATCGCCGTTGATGAGCGTCATGTCACCCCCTGCCTCGGCGATGGCAGGCATGGTGAGACGCATTTCGGGAGATATGTACTTCTCTATCATCTCCTGATAGCGGCGCAGCTTGGCGGGATGATAGCCGCCGATGCTCTTCAGGTAATATGAAGTCTCGTTCTCGTTGAACGTATCGGATGCGAAATTAAGCACCCTGTAGTTGAGCGATTCGTCCTGTAGTATCTGTTCTTCGGTGGCTGTCTGCTGCACCGGAGCCTCGCGTACACTCTTGCCTACGAACATATCGTCGTTGAGATAACGCTTGTTCACCTGCCACATGTCCGCCAGACAGAGCACTGTAAGGATGGCAACCATGGGCGTGGTCTTCAGTTTTCCCGCCTTGTAGAAAAGCAGAACGAGAGCGCCTATGGTCACAATAACAAACGAGCGCCAGCAGTCGGCAGTGAAGATGGCCTTGCGTACGTTTGAGATGCTCTCCAGAATGGGTGCCAGATATTGCTCCGGCACGTAGCGGCTTAGCTGTGCCGCATCGCTCTGTGAGGTGAAGTCGAAGAGCGCTCCCGGCATGATGGCAAACAGAAGGGCGATACCGCCGGTGAGAGCAAAGCTAAGATAGAAGATTTTAAGCTTTCTTTTGAGCAGTTCCGGCTCGTCGATGATACGTTTCAGTGCAAGCATGGCAAGCACGGGAATGGTAAATTCGGCTATGACAAGTATCGATGAGACGGTGCGGAACTTGGAGTACATGGGAATGTAGTCGATGAAAAAATTCGTGAAAGGCATGAAGTTTCTTCCCCACGACAGCAGCACGGACAGCACTGTGGCTGTCAGGAGAGCCCATTTCATGGGACCTTTCACTACGAAGATGCCGAAGATGAAGAGCATCAGTACAAATGCACCCACGTATACGGGTCCTGCAGTGAACGGCTGGTCGCCCCAGTATTGGTACCACTGCCTTACCACCTCCGCATATTGTGCGTCGCTCTTCTTCATAGCGTTCTTGTTGTCGCCGAGCTTTATCTGATGCGAGCCTCCTTTGGCGTTGGGCACGAGCAGTGTCCATGTCTCGTCGATGCCGTAGCTCCATTGTGTTATGTAGTCGCGCTCCAGTCCGCTGTCGGTCTGGTTGGCGGAGTTAGGCTTTACCAGCTCGCTCTTGCCGCGCATTGATTCTTTGCTGTACTGCCACGTGTGGTAGAGGTTGGGCAGGTTTATGCAAATGGCGAGGGCGGCACCCACTATGCACACCGCTGTTCCTTTGAGGAAGGCTGGCAATGTCTTCTTGCGGATGGCGTCTATCAGATAAGCCAGCGCAATGAAAAGCATGATAAAGAGGTAGTAGTACGTCATCTGTACGTGGTTGGCTCCTATCTCGAGCGCCCCGAAGACGGCGGTAAGAACGAGCGCCCACAGGTAACGCCCCCTGTAGGCCAGCACTATGCCTGCTATGAGTGGCGGAAGATAGCCCAGGGCAATAACTTTCCATATATGTCCGGCGGCAATGATGATGAAGAAGTAGCTGCTGAACGCCCATATTATGGAGCCGAGAACAGCCAGCGCCTGGCGGAAGTCGAAAGCACGCATCAGTATGTAGAAGCCCAGCAGATAGACAAATACATACCACACGTTCTCGGGAAGCCACAGATGGAACGCCTTTTCCACAACCTTCAGAACATTGTCGCTCTCATACGATGGCGCTATCTGGTAGGTAGGCATTCCGCTGAATGTAGAGTTGGTCCATCGTGTGCGTTCTCCGGTGCGCTGATAATATTCAGCCTGTTCATGTCCGAGACCGCGTCCTGCCGACGAGTCGTGACGGTAAAGGATGCGTCCCTCGATGTCGGCGGGAAAGAAATAAGCCAGCGAGAGAACTGCAAAAAGGAGCACTGCCAGTATATCGGGCAGGCATTTTTTCCATGTTTTCATATTAATAATGTATGTTATTATTATCTGATTACGGCTGCAAAGATAACCATTTTGCAGCAGATTACGTACTTTGCGGCTAATAATAAATAACAATGGCTGCCGCCGCGATATTTTTTGTATATTTGCATAATGTTTTAAAATACACTATATTATCATGAATACGATAAACACTCGGCGGACAATCCGCAAATATTCGGATAGGGAGGTAAGCGACGAACTGCTCAACAGACTGCTTACGGAGGCTGCACGCACGCAGACTATGGGGAATCTGCAGCTTTACAGTGTTGTGGTGACGCGCTCGGAGGAGGGCAAACGCAAGTTGGCACCGGCACATTTCAACCAGCCCATGGTGACGGGTGCACCGGTGGTTCTCACCGTATGTGCCGACTTCAACCGTACATCGGTGTGGTGCCGCAACAGAAAGGCTGAGCCGGGCTACGACAATTTCCTTTCGTTCATCAATGCTTCTATCGATGCCCTGCTTTATACGCAGACTTTTTCCAATCTCGCGGAGGAGGAAGGTCTCGGCCTCTGCTATCTCGGCACAACGGTTTATATGCCGCAGATGATTATCGAGGCTCTCAATCTGCCGAAGCTCGTAATGCCCGTGGCGACGCTTACCGTTGGATGGCCCGACGAAAACCCACCGCTCACCGACCGACTGCCCACGGAGGCTTTCGTTCACAGCGAGACATACAACGACTACTCGCCGCAAGACATCGACCGACTGTATGCATTCAAGGAGGGACTGGAGGAAAACAGAAACTTCTGCAAGATAAACAACAAGGAAACGCTGGCGCAGATATTCACCGACATAAGGTATACGAAAAAGGATAACGAGGCTATGTCCGCGGGAATGCTAGAGGCTCTTAGACGACAGGGATTTCTCGACTGATGTCTCCCGTCTGACAATAAAATGAAGATGTATTGAATAATCAGATTATCGATTTGTAAAAATCAGCCTGACGAATCTGAATAATAAGCTGAAAGGTTTGTAAAAATCAGCCTGACAGTTGGGAATAAAACAAAAAGAAAGCACCATGAACTCGACTTCGTGGTGCTTTCTTTTTATATTTTATCGTTTCAGACGATAGCGAATATCGCCGGATGTTATTCAACGATGATGGGCTTGTACTTCGGAACGAGCACTTTCATGATGCACCAAGCCAGCAGATAGGCAACCGCGCAGATGCAGAACACTATCATATAGCCGGCAGGCTTGCCCTCGAAGCCGAGGAATGTGAATGCGCTGCCTTGATTTTCAGCGAAAGTGAAGAGCTGTCCCGAACCCTTGTTGATGAGGAACGAGCCTACACCGCCTGCCATACCGCCTATACCGGTAACGGTGGCAATGGCACTCTTGGGGAACATGTCGCCTACAGTGGAGAATATGTTTGCCGACCAGGCCTGGTGACCGGCTCCTACAAGTCCGATGATGATGGCGGGCCACCATGCCGAGTAAGCACCCATGGGCTGTGCTGCGAGACATACCAGCGGGATGAATGCTATGAGCATCATGGCAAGCATACGACCTGCGTACGGGTTCATGCCCTTCTTGTCCACGAAGTATGTAGGTAGCTTGCAAATATAGATGGAAAGGAAGGTAACGATGGCATAGAGCGTCATGATGAGCAGCATGCCCGTGCCTGAAGATGCCTTATATCCATACACATCCTGGAAGTATCCCGGTGCCCAGAACAGGAAGAACCACCATACGCCGTCGGTAAAGAACTTGCCGACGATGAAAGCCCATGTCTGCTTGTAGCTGAAGCACTGCAGGAAAGGTATCTGCTTCTCTTCCTTTGTCTCCTCCGGCTTCTGTGCGCCGTCGGCCTCGTCGTCCTGCTGGATATACAGAAGCTCAGCCTGGTTTACTTTAGAGGACTTTTCGGGCTTGTCATACCACTTTACGAAGAATCCCATCCAAATGAAACCGAGAGCACCTATGATGATAAAAGCCATCTCCCAGCCAAAGAATTTAGCCAGTGGCGGAATCATCAGCGGTGCAGCCAAAGCTCCTACGGAAGCGCCGGCGTTGAAAATGGATGTTGCATAGGCGCGGTCTTTCTTCGGGAAATACTCTGCCGTTACCTTGATGGCGGCGGGGAAGTTGCCTGCCTCACCGAGACCGAGGATGGCGCGGCATACAAGGAAGAGCCATACGCCTGTAGATGCCACAGCCAGGGCTGCCGAACTGCCGTCCTCGAGGGCGCGCATGGCTTCAAGGCTGTCCAATCCGTGAATGTATTGCGTGGCTACGGCTGTGCCGGCATGGATGCAGGCTCCGAAGCTCCATACGCCGATAGCCCAAAGATATCCTTTCTTTGTTCCCATCCAGTCTACGAACTTGCCTGCGAAGAGCATGCAGATAGCGTAGAAGATAGAGAAATACGCTGTGATGTTACCGTAGTCTTCATCAGTCCAGTGGAAGTCCGGATAGATAAACTCCTTTGCTGTCAGCGACAACACCTGACGGTCGAGGTAGTTTACCGTTGTTGCAACGAACAACAAACCGCAAATCCACCAACGCCAATTAGTCATTTTTGTAGTTTGTAGAGGATTCATTTTTTTGTTTTATTTTAGGTTTTTGATTAAAAATACTTTTGCAAAGATATGTAAAAATATTGAATTGACTGAAACAATTAATGTATATATACAACAGAAGCTTCAAACTTTTTATTAAATTAACGTGAAAATGAGAAGAATATCAAACAGATTGTCATATGCCCATGTCGTTCTGATGACAAATTTCCGCTATAAATAGTATATGTTTTTATTCTACTGATGTGAGAATGAGTTCATTGCATTTGCAGAAAATGCCTTTTACACTCTAATGATCTGTAAGGGTTTAGTAATAGTACACCTTTTTTACACGGTTGCTTATGCTTGTAAGTACCTCGTAGGGAATGGTCTGAAGAGCGTCAGAAAGCACCGTGACAGGCAGGTTCTCGCCGAATATCTCCACCGTATCGCCCTCTTTGCATTCTATGCCGGTGACATCAATCATGGCCACGTCCATACAGATGTTGCCCACGTATGGCGCTTTCTTGCCGTTTACAAGACAGTAGCAGTTGCCGTTGCCCAGATGACGGTTAAGCCCGTCGGCATAGCCTATCGGAATGGCGCCTATCACGCTGTCGCGTTCGAGCTTTCCGCGACGGCTGTAGCCCACGGTATCGCCGGATGCCACGTGTCTAAGTTGCAGTATTGTGGTTTTCAGTGTGCTTACGGTGTTGAGGATGTGGTTGTCGCGGCTGTCTATTCCGTAAAGTCCGAGCCCCAGGCGACACATGTCGAGTTGTCTGTCTGGGAAATGCTCTATGCCGGCAGAGTTGTCGATGTGGCGTAGTATGCGATGCTCGAAAGCAGCTTGCAGCTTGCGGCTTGCCTTGTCAAAGAGTTCGAACTGGTGCTTTGAGAAATCGTCGAAATCGTCGCTGTCGGAGCCCACGAAGTGTGAGAATACCGAGCGCGGTATGATAGCATTCTGCTTTTTCAGTCTGTCGATAAGTTCATCCATGTCCTCCTCTGGATTGAATCCGAGCCTTCTCATGCCCGTATCGAGTTTTATGTGTACGGGAAGACCTGTAATACCCTCCTTTTCGGCAGCCTTGACAAGTGCGTCGAGCAGACGGAAACTGTACACTTCAGGTTCCAGTTCGTAGTCGAACATTGTCTTGAAGGCCGTCATTTCCGGGTTCATGATCATGATATTGCCTGTTATTCCGTTCTTGCGCAGCGTCACGCCTTCGTCGGCTACAGCCACGGCAAGGTAGTCCACGCGGTGTTCCTGCAGTGTCTTTGCCACTTCTACGGCACCGGCTCCGTATGCATCGGCTTTTACCATGCAGACAATTTTGGTGTCGGGGTGCATCATGGAACGGTAGTGGTTGAGGTTATCCACCACTCCGTTGAGGTTTACTTCAAGTATTGTTTCGTGAACTTTCTGTTCCAGCAACTCCGTAATATGGTCGAAGCCGAACGTGCGCGAGCCTTTTATAAGTATTACTTCATCGTGAAGAGAGCGGAAAACGTTGCTTTCCACAAAAGTCTTCACGTCGCTGAAGAAGTATTTTTCTCCTGTTTCTATCTTGTCAGCCTGGCTGCTTATCGTGTTGCCGATGCCTATGAATTTCTCCACGCCGCGTTTTGCAGCCAGTTCCGACACCTCTTTGTATAGCTTTTCGGGTTGCTCGCCGCTTTGGAAAATGTCGCTCAGAATCATGGTGCGTTTGCGTCCGTGGTGGGCTGGACGCCTGTTCATGAAGTCGAGAGCTATGTCGAGGGAGTTTACGTCGGAGTTGTACGAATCGTTGATGAGAGTGCAGCCGTTGCGTCCCTCTTTCACCTCAAGGCGCATGGCAACGGGCTCGAGATGAGCCATCCTGCTGTCCACGTCTTCAGCTGTTACGCCGAGCTGCAAGGCAGCACTAGCGCAGGCGATGGAGCATTTTACGGAAGCTTCGTCTATGAAAGGCAGATGATATGTTGCCGCCTTGCCTTTGAACACGTAGCTAACTTCGAGCAGTGGTGGCTGTACTCCGTCGGCATTTATATTGTCCGACTCGACAGGCGTTATCTTTTCTATGAACATGGCAGCTTGTCTGTCGGTTGTGCTCCATCCTATCTTTTCGCCTTTGAAGTTAGAACTCCTTATGCACCTGCTTACTATGGCGTCGTCCGAATCGTAGATTACGATTTTCGCGTCGTGGAAGAGCCGCAGTTTTTCCCTGCATTTCTCTTCCATGCTGCGGAAGTTCTCCTGATGAGCCTTTCCGAGCGACGTGAGCACGCCTATTGTTGGCTGTATGATGTCTCTTAGCGACTCCATCTCGCCCGGTTCGCTTATGCCTGCCTCAAACAAGCCCACCTGCGTGTGTTCGTTGAGCAGCCATACCGACAGCGGTACTCCTATCTGCGAGTTGTAGGACCGTGGCGAACGGGTCACGTTCATCTGCGGTGACAGCACCTGGTAGAGCCATTCCTTTACCATTGTCTTGCCATTGCTGCCCGTGATGCCCACCACAGGAATGTCGAACTCGTCGCGATGTCGCTCTGCCAGACGTTGCAGTGCAGCCAGCGGACTTACCACTTTCAGGAAGTTGGCATCCCCATATTCGGCTTTTGCATTGGCGGGAACATTTTCGACCACGAAGTTTCTTACGCCCCTGCGATATAAATCTGATATATAATGGTGACCGTCGTTACGTTCGGTGCGTAACGCAAAGAAGAGAGTCTCTTCCGGAAAACAAAGCGAGCGGCTGTCGGTAAGCAGCCACCCGATACTCGCATCGGCATCGCCGGTGCGCCGTGCTCCTATGAGCGTGATAACTTTCTCAATGGAATATTTCATAATAAGCTGTTTCTCATAATGCAAAGTTCGGATATTTTTCTGACAACACCGCTACTTTTAACATTGTTTTATCCATGAAGGCGCGGTATTCTGCACTGTCCGGATTGAACGGACGGTGTCCCAATGCCTCCTTTATGGGTCGCCATTCGTCGATGAAGCGTTTTGCTGCCGCGCTGAAATACGCATCCGAAAACACTTCCCAGATGTAGTCTACGGCCTGTGGCGACGGGTGGAGCATGTCGGGAGAGTAGAAACGATAGTCGCGTAGCTCGTCGCATACTATCTCGTAGGCCGGAAAATAGGAACAGAAGTCATGGGTTTGTGTAAGCTTGTCGGCGGCAAGCAGCAGCACAGCCTTCGACAGTTGGCTGCCGTGATAGCCGTATTTGGCATAACGTATGGGGCTGACGGTAACTATAATCCTCACGTCGGGATTGCGCTTTGACAGAGTCTCTGCTGCCTTGGCGAGGTAATGGTGGCATTCGTCGATGCTTAGTTCTTCTTCAGAAAACAGGTTCTGCGGTCTTTTGCGGCAGTTGTCCACTATTTCCCCGGTCTCTTTAAGTCTGTATACGTGGTTTGTGCCGAGAGTGAAAAGCGCCACACGCGGCGCATTGTCGCAGCGTTCTACGGTGTGCAGAATGCTTGCCGGATTATACATCACGCCGTATGGATTTACCGTTGCGCGAAATTTCTCTTCCATAAAGCGCTTGCCAATGTTGTCGGCGAAGCACGAACCAACGAACAACATCTCCTCCTGCGGCTCTATTTCGAAGTCGGGTTGTGGAATGTTTACTCTTGTTCTGAATTCCATTTCAATATATATAATGTATATTCTCGTGTCAGCTTCGGCTCACCTGCAAGCCCTTTCTGCTTAGCGACATGTCCACGAAGCGTGCGTTTCCGTTGGGTCTGTTTTCGTTTATTATTTGTTTTACCCGTGCAGCAGCTTCGGGGTCTTTCGCCATCATGTACAGGTAACCGCCTCCGCCTGCGCCCGGTAGTTTATATCCGAGGCAATAGTCGTCCACGAGGCGTGTCAGTCTTTCCACCGTGTCGGGATTGGTTCCGCTGTCGAGCGTCTGGTTCTGCATCCACGTCTTGCGCATGAGCAGTCCCGCCTGTTTGAAGTCCTGCCGCTGTATGGCTTCATACATGTCCAGAGTGTGTGCTTTCATTTCGCGCAGCAGTTGCAGCTGGTTGCCGTGGTTAAGGAACATGCGTCTCACTATTTCAGCGAGAATATTCTTTGCCGTCCGTGTTATGCCGGTATAGTATAGCAGGTGACAGCGTGCGTACTCCGGTTGTGTGTATATGTCGTCCGGCAGCCACCTTACAAGCGTATTCTGGTTAAATCCGCGCTCCGTCTGCAGCAGTTTTACGCCGTGCAGCACGCCACCGAACTGGTCTTGCCATCCTCCTCCGGTGGTGAGCAGCTGTTCGAGCACCAGTGTCCGTCTGCAAATCTCGTTCTTGTCCCATGCCAGTGAGCAGAAGTCGCTTATGGCTCCGAGCACCGTTGCAGCGAGAATGCTGCTTGTGCCCAGTCCGCTGCCTGCAGGGATGGCAGACAGCAGTGTCAGTTCTATGCCGCATCCGAAGTCGTCGAGCTGTGCCTTCAGCGAGGGATACCGCATGGAACAGTAGTCGGGATGGAAGCCTGCGAGCACAAGGGCGGCCTTGGGTATGGCAAATGGGCTGCCCACATGGCTGAAGTCGGCAAGTTCCTCGTATGTTTCTATTGTCTCTACGGCGCCGAGGTCGATGCTCCGGCATACGATGTGCCTCTCCTTGCATGGTCTGACGTAAGTCTGCAACGGTGGTTGTCCGTTAAGTTCGATGGCAAGGTTTATCACGTTGCCTCCTTCCATGAGGCAGTATGGCGGGGTGTCGGTCCATCCGCCCGCTATGTCTATGCGTACCGGACTGCGTCCCCATACTATCTGGTCCGAATAAACCGACATCCGCGGCATCTGTTTGCAGCCTGCCAGCTGTCCTGTAATGCCGTCGCAGAGCAGTTCGAAGGCGTGACGGTCGTCGGGTGCGGCGTCATCCCCTCTCAGTCTTTTCACTTCCGAGCGGAACATGGCGTCGTGTATGCGTGTCAGCAATGGCACGCTGTCCGATAGTTCTCCGGGTAGCGGTATGTTAGCTTCGGCAAAGCAGTGTGCTGCGTTGTCGAGGTCGAGCTGATAGAACACGCTGTGCTCGTGGTTTGCGGCTATGTCAGTCCAGTTCTGATTTCTGAATTCGCGTCGCTGGTTTACGAGTCGCACGAGATTCGCTTTCTCTGATATTTCTTCTGCGCTCATCATCGGGCAGTCTTCAAGCACCTGCGGCAGTGGGGTGTCCGGATTTTCAAGCCGAGTGGGCACATAGTCGGTTGCGAGCATTGTGCCGAGTGCGCTGCCCATCTTTTCGATGTCGTCGAACACGGGGAAGATGCGCTCCTGTTGTTGCTTGCCGGCAAACTTGCTGTCTATGGTGTAAGGTCGCAGTACGTATGAACTTTCGCCCACCGGCACAACATCTATGCATTGTCCGGCGCATAGACTTATCAGCCAGTTGTTTTCGGGTACGCCGGTCACTATGTTGTCGTGGCTCAGTTTCCATCCCTTCCCTACGTGGCTGTTCTCTATCCAGAGGTTTGTGTTGAACCGGTTGAAGCTCTGCTCTATGCGGGCGTTCTGCACGAAGATGGATGGGTGGGGCTTTCGTGCCCTGTGCATTATTTCCCGCTGGTCGTTTACGATGTTCTGCACTGCCAGCGTAGATGAAATCATCTCCTTGCTTGTCCCGTAATGATAGAACTCTCCGCCCGGCAGCGGTACTATAGCCACGCTTAGTGCAGCCATGTCGGCGTCTTTTATGGTGGGATTGGTGCCGAGTGTGCATCCGAATTCGCCATAGAGGTCGTATTCCACCACGTCATTTCCCTTGTGCGAACGTTTTATGAGCATCTCTACGGCGCGGTCGCTGAGCATCCATACGCCTATATCGGTAAGATAGAAGTGCTCCTGTTGCAGGTCGTTGAGCACTGCCACCGATGGCTTTTGCAGCATTTGCTTCAGCACCGACGGTGTGCGCCGTTCGCTCACGAATACCCCGTGGTCGGTGGCTATCGAGGAGTCGAGCCACAGACCGTAGCACACCACGTCGGCATCGGGCACCGGAGGTAGCTGTCCTGTGGCGCGTATGTACACGTCGCCGCTAACAATCATGGTGTGTATGTTGTCGGGGGCAATGTTCATAAGCCGCTCATAGAGAGGCAACTGCAGGTCGAGCAATGTCTGGCTTAGCTTTTGTCCGCGCTCCCATCTGAACACCGGCACCGGCGTAAGAATCTTACCCGACGGTGCATACGACGGCAGTCGGCGGCTCTGTCCGCCGGCGTGCAGCAGTATCCGCTTGTCGGAGGCGAGCCATTGCCCGAAGTCCTTGCCCATACCCTTGTCGGTGGGCATGTCTTTGCCGCCTTCCGTGTGGCGGAAGCACTCTTCGAGCAGCCATGTTGTGCCGCCTCCGCTGCCGAGCTTGTGCCCTACGGGGTCGTTGGTGCAGAAATATTCGGATGAGGACAACCCGGTGATTTCATGAAAACTGCCCACCAGGTTAGGGGGCAAAGAGAGCAACTTTTTCATCGTTAGGTTATGTGGTAGTTGTTTTATACCTTATTATAATAGTGCAAATGTATATAAAATACTTGACATACGCCGTTGTAAAAATAAAGAAAATGCGTTTTACGACAGGAAAGGCAACTTCTTTTTGTACGTATCGAAATAAATGACTACCTTTGAGACATCATTAACTAAAACAATAATAAACTATGGAATTACCTTTCGCAGAATCTTGGAAAATCAAGATGGTGGAGCCTATCCGCAAAAGTACGCGCCAGGAGCGTGAACAATGGATAAAGGAAGCCCACTACAATGTGTTTCAACTGAAAGCCGAGCAGGTGTACATCGACCTCCTTACCGATTCGGGCACGGGCTCGATGAGCGACCGCCAGTGGGCAGGCATAATGCTCGGCGACGAAAGCTATGCCGGTGCAACATCGTTCTTTAAGCTGAAGGAGACGATAGAGCGGCTTACGGGCTTCGAATACGTGATACCCACCCATCAGGGACGCGCTGCCGAAAACGTACTCTTCTCCTATCTCGTACACGAGGGCGACATAGTGCCCGGCAATTCGCATTTCGATACCACAAAGGGGCACATTGAAGGCAGGCACGCCACGGCTCTCGACTGCACCGTAGATGCTGCCAAAGACACGCAACTCGAGGTGCCTTTCAAGGGAAATGTGGACCCCGAAAAGCTCGAAAAAGCTCTTAGCGAGCATGCCGACAGGGTGCCCTTCATCATTGTCACCATTACAAACAACACTGCCGGAGGTCAGCCTGTGTCGATGGAGAACCTGCGACAGGTAAGAGCCATAGCCGACAAATACGGGAAAGCCGTGATATTCGACTCGGCACGCTTTGCCGAAAACGCCTACTTCATTAAGACGCGCGAGGAGGGTTATGCCGGAAAGACTATAAAGGAAATAACAAGGGAAATGTTTTCGCTTGCCGACGGCATGACGATGAGTGCCAAGAAAGACGGACTTGTAAACATGGGCGGCTTTATAGCCACACACCGCAAGGACTGGTATGAGGGGGCAAAGGGCTTCTGCGTACAGTTTGAGGGCTACCTTACGTACGGAGGAATGAACGGACGCGACATGAACGCCCTGGCGATAGGTCTTGACGAAAACACGGAGTTCGACAATCTCGAGACACGTATACATCAGGTGGAATATCTGGCACGCCTGCTCGATGAGTACGGCATACCTTATCAGCGACCAGCCGGCGGTCATGCCATCTTCGTAGACGCCCCGAAGGTGCTGACGCACGTGCCTAAGGAGGAGTTTCCGGCACAGACGCTCACGGTGGAACTGTATCTTGAAGCCGGCATAAGAGGCTGTGAGATAGGTTACCTGCTTGCCGACCGCGACCCCGTGACACGCGAAAACCGCTTCGGCGGTCTCGACCTGCTGCGTCTTGCCATACCGCGCCGCGTATATACCGACAACCACATGGCTGTGATAGCAGCTGCGCTGAAGAACGTTTACGACCGCAGAGAGCAGATAACGAGAGGTGTACGCATAGCGTGGGAGGCTCCTTTGATGCGCCATTTCACCGTGCAGCTCGAGAGATTGGGATAAAACTGCTATACTCTTCCGCCGGATGATGGAAACATGCGGAGGAAATGTAGAAACATAAGAAAGGGATGAGGCTCACGATGAAGCCGCATCCCTTTCTTTTGTACTGTCTTTCCGGAAA
>CAMTJK010000052.1 GCA_947072805.1 uncultured Prevotella sp. | reverse complement strand
TTGCCAAAAAACTGGGATCGTTTTTCGACCCGTCGGGAGCATAAATTGCCCCACTCGCATTAACAAAAATTTACACCTAGAATGCCGGATTTAAAAATGTTAAATTCGACCAAATATCTTTACAAATTAACTTTCATTAAGTGCAGTTACGCGAGGCTCTTTCCGGCGGTAGTACACGGCTGCATCCGTTTCCAAAGCGCAGTCTTGTCCTTCTCATTGCTACTCCAACGCGAGAAGCATAAGTCATTAACCCAAATCACATACAGAAATGGCAGTGATTGAAGCCATTTAGCTTGTCTATACATTATAATATACGGCAAATAATAGGAAAATACCCACGTCTGTGCTGCAAAACGGACAGAAAAGTTGCGCATTTTAAATGGTAATAGGAAAAAAAACAATACTTTTGCATGATAAAGATTGTATGAAACATCAATTGAACTAATATTATTCTTAACTGTATGAAGAAACCTTACGAGATAAAGAAGATTTTAGCGCTTCTCGCACTCGTACTTTTTACGGCACATACGGTGTGGGCTGTGCCTGCAAAGCCCGGTCTTAGGGCTTATCCCGACGGCGACGGCGGCACTATAATGGTGGAACTTTGCGGCGACGAGAACGCACACTTCTACCGCTCTGCTGACGGCTACATGCTGATGAGACATGCCGACGGCTCGTTCCGCTATGCCGTGACCGACGGAAGCATGAAGCTGGTGGCAGGCAGCATGAAAGCTCATAACGCCGAACTGCGCACAGAGGCTGAAAGACAGTTTCTGACAACGATAGACAGGGAGACCGTGCGCACGGCATACGATCTGTCATTGCGGCTAAAGACCAGACGGTACGCTACGGCACCGACAACGGTGGCAGGCAAGGATATGCTCACCAACACATATCCCACATCGGGAAGTCCGCGAAGCCTCGTGGTGCTCGTGGAATATACCGACGTGAAGTTTACCAAAGAGAATCCGCAACAGTTGTTCAACGACATGTGCAACAAGGAGGGCTTCAACGTGGACGGGGCCACCGGCTCAATATCCGAATACTTCAGGATGTGCTCCAACGGAAAGTTCACACCGCAGTTCGACGTGTACGGTCCGGTGACACTGTCGCACCCGATGAGTTACTACGGCAGCAACGATGAGGACGAAAAGTACGCGCACAAGATGGCTGTGGAGGCATGCCAACTGCTCGACGACGAGATAGACTTCTCGGTGTATGATACCGACGGCGACGGCAGCATCGACAACGTGTACGTCTTCTACGCCGGCTACGGCGAGGCCGACGGCGGTCCGGAGGATTCGGTATGGCCGCACTCATGGGACGTGTACAACGGAGCAAGAGAGCGACACTTCTTCGACGGCAAACTGCTCAACCACTACGCCACATCCAACGAACTCTCGAGAGGCACAGGCTATAACCTCGACGGCATAGGAGCCTTCTGCCATGAGTTCGGACACGTGCTGGGATTGCCCGACCTGTACTCCACATCGTACACCTCCGCAGTAACACCGGGAACATGGGATGTAATGGACCAAGGCTCTTACAACAACAACAGCCATACGCCGCCCTGCTACAGCGGCTATGAACGCTACTGCCTCGGATGGGCACAGCCCAAGGTGCTGACCAACCCGTGCGACGTGACACTGTCGCACTATTCGTCGGAAAGCCTCAACGACGAAGTGTACATCATACCAACGGAAAGGGACAATGAGTTTTATCTGCTCGAAAACCGCCAGACGGAAGAATGGGACAAGTACTTGCCATGGCACGGCATGCTGGTGTGGCACATCGACTACGACAGCGATATATGGCTTTATAACACGGTGAACGTGGACAAACAATATATAGACCTCGTGGAGGCAGACAACAAACAGAGCATTATCATCAAGTATGGCAACCCCTTCCCCGGACTCTCCGGAATCACCATGTTTACCGACAACACCACTCCCTCCATGCGCTCGTGGAGCAACAAGGCTCTCTACGCGCCCATCACCGGAATAACAGAACAGAACAAGCTGATAACATTCAGCTTCCGCGGAGGCGCCGCTAACAAGCTGGACTCTCTGGTGGCTGACGAGTCTTCGGACGTAGACAAGACCTCGTTCAAGGCACACTGGTATGCACCGGACAGCACTGCCGACATACTGCTTAAAGTGTACACAAAAAAGGAGGACGGCAGCCGCCTATACCTGAGCGACTACCTGGCAAAGGTGGTGACACTCGCAAACGAAGCTACCGTGACCGGACTGGAGAACAACACTACATACTACTACGTGGTGCAGGCCATGAAGGGAGACTACTTCTCTGACGAATCGAACGAAGTGGAGGTTGTCACCGCCGACCCGGCACTCGGCATAAAGCCTGCCATAAACACAGAAGAGCCCGATATAAAGGCGAACGGACACTGCATAACCATCAGTACCTGCAGCGCCGCCGACATAATGGTGTGCGACATGGCAGGACGAAGACTGCACTACAGAAAAGGTGCCGTGGGAAGCTCATCGTTCATGCTCGCTCCGGGCATCTACATAGTGAAAGCGGGAAACAACACGCAGAAAATAACGGTAAGACCATAACTCCTACAACCTGCCGGAAAAACGACAAAGCAACATAATGAACGAATTTGAAATAATGGCGCCCGTGGGCTCACGCGACTGTCTCGCCGCCGCAATAAAGGCTGGCGCAGGCTCGGTGTACTTCGGCATAGGACAGCTCAACATGAGAGCACACTCGGCAAGCACATTCACCGTGGATGACCTGAAAGAGATTGCGGAGACCTGCACCGCCCACGGCATAAAAACCTATCTCACCGTAAACACAATAATATATGGCGAAGACCTCAACGCCATGAGAGACATCATCGACGCGGCTGCCGCAGCAGGAATATCGGCGGTGATAGCAAGCGACGTGGCGGTGATGATGTACTGCCGGAAAGTGGGAATGGAGGTACACCTGTCCACACAACTCAACATATCGAACGTGGAGGCACTGCGCTTCTACGCGCAATTTGCCGACGTGGTGGTGCTGGCACGCGAACTGAACATGGAACAGGTTGCCGACATATACCGAGCAATAGAAAACGAAAACATCTGCGGTCCGAGCGGAAACAAAGTGCGCATAGAGATGTTCTGCCACGGCGCACTCTGCATGGCAATAAGCGGAAAATGCTACATGAGCCTGCACGAAGCCGACCGAAGTGCCAACCGGGGCAGCTGCGTGCAGATTTGCCGACGCTCATATACCGTCACCGACAACGAGACGGGAGCACAGCTCGCCATAGACAACAAATACATAATGAGCCCGAAAGACCTGAAAACGGTGAGATTCATAGACAGAATGATGAACGCCGGAGTAAGGGTGTTCAAGATAGAAGGACGGGCACGTGGACCGGAATACGTGCTGACAGTGGTGAAATGCTACCGCGAGGCTATACAGAGCGTGCTCGACGGCTCGTTTACCGAGGAGAAAAAGGACGCCTGGGACGCACAACTGGCAACAGTATTCAACCGCGGATTCTGGGACGGATACTACCAGGGACAACGACTCGGCGAATGGAACAGAAACTACGGCTCATGCGCCACAGAAAGAAAGGTGTACGTGGGCAAGGGAGTAAAGTACTTCAGCAAACTCGGAGTGGCGGAATTTACCGTAGAGGCGGCTGAATTCCTGCCGGGAGAAAAACTGCTCATCACAGGACCTACAACGGGAGCACTCTACGTTACACCTACAGAGATACACGGCAACAACGGACCCGTGGACAAGGCACGCAAAGGCACACGCATAAGCATAGCCGTGCCGGAAAAGGTAAGACCGAGCGACAAACTCTTCAAAATAGAACTGGCCGGATGACAACGACACACAACACTACACGCAAAGTAACGACGACAAGACAATAAAACCATTTACATATCATGACAATTAACGAACTGCAAGACGAAATCATCGAAGAGTTCTCTGATTTCACCGACTGGATGGACAAATACCAACTGCTCATAGACCTCGGCAACGAACAGGAACCGCTCGAAGAACGCTATAAGGTGGAAAGCAACCTCATTGACGGATGCCAGAGCCGCGTATGGCTGCAAGCCGACTGGAACGACGGGGTGATAGACTTCAAGGCGGAAAGCGACGCGCTGATAGTGAAAGGCATAGTGGCACTGCTCATACGCGTGCTAAGCGGACACACACCCGACGACATACTGAACGCCGACCTATACTTCATAGAACGCATAGGACTGAAAGAACATCTGAGCCCGACACGAAGCAACGGACTGCTCGCCATGGTGAAACAGATGAGAATGTACGCCCTGGCATTCAAGGCAAAGCAAGGGGCCTGACTCTTCAGACAAAAGAAAACGGAAGTGATAAGCCGCCGACGGACAAAAGGAAAACAAAACGGCTCGTTTGACATAAAAAATAAAGGGAGGAAAGAAATGATGAAAAAAATAGTGCTGCTGACAGGCGCAGGAATGTCGGTGGAAAGCGGACTGAAAACGTTCAGAGATGCCGACGGACTATGGGAGAACTATCCCGTACAGCAGGTGGCATCGCATGAGGGATGGCTCGCCAACCCGACGCTGGTGACAAACTTCTACAACATGCTGAGGCGCAAACTGCTCGACGCCAAACCTAACGAAGGGCACCGCCTCGTGGCAAAGCTTGAGGAAAAGTACAAGGTGACGGTGGTAACGCAAAACGTAGACAACCTGCACGAACAGGCAGGCTCAACAAACGTTATTCATCTGCATGGAGAACTGATGAAAGTATGCTCGAGCAACGACCCCGACGACACACGATTCCAGCAGACACTCAATGCCGACAACTGCGAGGTGACACCGGGCACAAAGGCTGGCGACGGCTCGCTGCTACGCCCCTTCATAGTGTTCTTCGGCGAAGGAGTGCCTATGATAAGCGCAGCGGCACAAGAAGCGCAACAGGCTGATATCTTCATCATCATAGGTACATCGCTTAACGTCTATCCGGCAGCAGGACTCGTAAGATACGTAAGACCGGGCACGCCCATCTATCTCATCGATCCCAACGCCGTAGACACACACGGCATAGACAACCTCACGCATATCATGAAAGGAGCCTCGCAGGGAATGAAGGAACTCACGGACATCCTGATGTGAAACAAATGCGGAAACAAAACACATACACCTTATTATATATATGCTACACCTTAATTATTTATATACAGAAGAAGCCTGCAGCATATATATAATAAGGTAAAAGAATATATGAAAGCCTACAAACACAGCCGCCACAACGCGTTTTAGGCAGGACGGCTTGCATATATCATGAAAAAAGATTAACTTTGCGGACACGATAACGTTTATTCTCCCATAATATCGTATGAAAGAATTAGCACTGAAGTACGGATGCAATCCGAACCAAAAGCCTTCACGTATATTCATGACAGAAGGCGAACTACCAATTGAAGTGATTAACGGACGACCCGGGTACATCAATTTCCTTGATGCACTCAACTCCTGGCAACTCGTGAAAGAACTGAAAGCCGCCACCGGACTGCCGGCAGCAGCCTCGTTCAAACACGTATCGCCGGCAGGAGCGGCTGTAGGACTGCCCTTGAGCGACACTCTGAAGCACATCTACTTCGTAGACGACCTCAACATCGAGCTCTCGCCAATAGCATGCGCCTACGCAAGGGCACGCGGCGCCGACCGCATGAGCAGCTACGGCGACTTCGTGGCACTCAGCGACACTTGCGACGCAGCCACAGCAACACTAATCAAACGCGAAGTGAGCGACGGCGTAATTGCACCCGACTATACGCCCGAAGCAATAGAGATTCTGAAAGCCAAACGCAAGGGTACATACAACGTGATAAAGATTGATGCCGACTACAAACCGGAACCCGTGGAGCGCAAACAGGTGTTCGGTGTAACCTTCGAACAAGGGCGCAACGAGATAGACCTTAGCGACGCGGCACTGTTCGAGAACATCCCGACACGCAACAAGACCTTTACCGACAACGCGCGCCGCGATCTCATCATCGCACTCATCACTCTCAAATATACACAAAGCAACTCCGTGTGCTACGTAAAGGACGGACAGGCCATAGGAATAGGCGCCGGACAGCAGAGCCGCATACACTGCACAAGGCTGGCAGGCTCGAAAGCCGACATCTGGTGGCTAAGACAGCACCCGAAGGTGATGCAACTGCCGTTCATCGACGGCATAAGACGCGCCGACCGCGACAATACCATCGACGTATATATCAGCGACGACTACGACGACGTGCTGAGAGAGGGCACCTGGCAACAGTTCTTCAAAGTACGCCCCGACGTGCTCACACGCGAAGAAAAGAAGGAATGGATAGCCAAAAACACGGAAGTGGCTCTGGGAAGCGATGCCTTCTTCCCCTTCGGCGACAATATAGAAAGAGCACACAAGAGCGGTGTGAAGTACATAGCACAGGCAGGTGGCTCCGTACGCGACGACAACGTGATAGAAACCTGCGACAAGTACGACATCGCCATGGCATTTACCGGCGTAAGACTATTCCACCACTGATAACGATAACCCATATCACAACATCGATACTATGGACATCGACGACATAATAGCCGGTGGCGGAATAGTATTCCACCCTGCCAGAAAAGAAGACAAGGGTAACGGCAAAGTGAAAACAAAGGCAAAGAAAAAGAAATACATCACCGGAGCTCACGGCAGCGGCTCGGCAAAACAGAAAGCCAAGTATCGCGAACAAAGAGCCAACCGACACAAGTAACCGCCAGGACAATAACAAATGGCGCAAACAATCTCCCGCACGAAACAAAACGCTGCGGGAGTTTTTTCTATCACTTATTTCGCAACGCCATCCCAACTATTCCGCAACGCTTTTTCTATTATTTCACAACGCTTTTTCTATTATTCCACAAGGTTATTTCGCTTATTCCGCAAGGTTATTTCGCTTATTTATTCCGAGAAACAGCGTGTTTTGCATTGCCCAAAAGGCTGTTTCATTACAACATATAACACTTATCATTCCGTGAATTTGTCGAAATGGCATAACAATATGATACATCTTGTACAATAAATCTACACATTTTGTTACTTGTTTAACTAATTTTGAATTTCATTATGCAATTTTACTCTCACGGAATACGCATGATGCATTTTATTAAATAACTTTGCAAAACAAGCTTTAAAAGCTTTTTAATACACGTAAACCATAGGTGAAAATAAGTAATTTCTTATACAAGGTATTGTTTCTTACGGTACTTGCCATTAGCATGTGGCATGTCAGAGTGTTTGCCGACAAGGAAACAGACATAAAAGGGGATGAACTGCTCGACATTATGCGTAGCTACTTCAACTCCAACCAAGCCGACAGCATGTACAAGGCGGCGCAAGATTACCGCGACTTCTATCTTGAAGCGGGCGACCTGAACCGCTACTATCAAGGCTGGGAGGCAGAAATACTCTATGATATCAACTTCAACCACACGTTCAGAGCACTGCGCAAGACGATAATAATGACGCAGGACGTTAAGAAAAGAGACGCCAAAAGCCACGCTTACAACGCCTCGCTGCTTATGGGCATCATCTATGCGGTGCAGGGAAACACGCACGTGGCACGCAACTACTTCTTCCGGGCGCTGAAAGAAGCCGAAAAGCAGCCCGAATCAATCAAAATACAGATTTATAAGGAACTTGCCAACCTCGAAATGGATGAGAATCCGGACGAGGCAATGCGGTATATGAACAAGGTGATGACGCTGATAAAGGATGAAGGACTGCGTTACCAATACAGCGACGCCGTGGCTTTCAAGTCGATAATCGCCTTCTCAATGAAAAACTGGCACGAGGTGGAACAGCTCTTCAACGAATATATGGCGATGAAAGAAACTTTCGGCAAGGAATTCAGCACCACCTACATGCAATATGCCCAACTGTGCTACCATACCGCCACGGGCAACTACGAGAAAGCGCTGGAAGCAGCCGACGGCATGAAGAATACAGACAAGTACAAGATGAAGGCAAAGATATACGAGGTGAAAGGTGACTTTGCCAACGCTTACAACTCGCTGAAAAGTCTGATAAAAGAGAAAGACTCCGTGAACAGCATAAACATCATGCAGGACATAAACACCGCCGCTACCGAGCTCGACATAGCGGTAAGAGAGGCGAAAGCCGAAGAGGAAAGGACCGTACGCCTCGCCATGCGGCTCATCATTCTCGTGGCTCTTGCCATAATAGTGATGCTTGTGCTGGGAATAAGAAACCGCAACAAGTACCTGAAAGTGCTGAAACAGAAGAACCGCGACCTTGAAACGCTGCGCATAAAGTCGGAAGAGTCTGAACAGATGAAGGCAAGCATCATAAAGAACATGAGCCACGAGGTGCGCACACCGCTCAACATCATCGCGGGCTTCTCGCAGATAATAAGCCGCACGGACCTTAACCTGTCTGACGAGGAACGGGCAGACATATCACAGCGCGTGACAGAGAGCTCCGACAACATCGTGAAAATAATAAACGACCTGCTCTTCGTGGCATCGAAAGAGGCTATCAGCTATACCGCACGCAACGACAGCATGAAGTGCAACGAAGTGCTGCGCAAGGCGGTAGACAACTGCCGCAAGTCGATGCCCGAAAGCATCACCATATCTTACAATACCAACGTAGACGACTCCTTTGCCATTGTCACCAACACCGCCGGCGTGGGCAGAATTCTCGACAAGCTGCTCGATAACGCCCGAAAGTTCACCGAAAGCGGCTCGATAGAGGTGGCTTGCTGCTACAAGAAGGATGAGGGCAAGGTGGAAATAAGCATCAGCGACACCGGTTGCCCCATTCCGGGAGAGCTTAGCGAAAAGATTTTCGACCTCTTCTACAAGGCTGACAACAACAAGGATGGTCTGGGCGTGGGACTGCCGCTGGCACTACGCATAGCCCGCCAGCTGGGAGGCGACATAGTGCTCGACACAAAATACGGCAACGGAACGCGCTTCGTCATCTCGCTGCCGTCAAACCAATAGTTTTCTCAACCCAAATCATCGTATAATCCCACTTTTACATCAGCAGAATAAGAACCATTCTGTTTACAGAGAAAGTCACCCTATGACAAAGCCCGGACAGGAATGCCCGGGCTTTGTATTTATGTTGCATTGACTTTTTGGCGTTTATGTTTTTACATTGATATATATATAAAATGTATTGCCGGCGTTACGTCCTCACGCATTCGTCATGCCTGACGCTCTATCCGCAATACGCTGTCGCAATATTCCACCACGGCAGGACGGTGGGTGATGAATATTACAGTCTGTTCTCTTGTTCCGAGAATACGGTTCAGCAAGTCCCGCTCCGTGTCGGCATCGAGTGCGCTTGTGGCTTCGTCGAAAAGCATTATTCCCCTGCCTCGCAGCAAGGCACGTGCTATAGCTATGCGCTGTGCCTGCCCTTCACTCAGTCCGCCTCCCGCCTCCGAGGTGACGGTGTCCACGCCGTCTGGCAGTTCAAACACGAAGTCGGCACACGCCAGTTTGAGTGCCTTGTACATATCCGCCTCGCTCGCATCAGGATTACCGAGCATCAGGTTGTCGCGTATGCTGCCGCTAAGCAGCGTGTTTCCCTGCGGCACGTACACGAAGTTGCACCGTGTGAGCGGCGAAGCCTCTGTCCTTTCACCGTCTTCCGAGTATATCTCTATGCTTCCTCGGCTCTGTCTTACCAGCGAGAGCAGCAGTCTTACGAGCGTTGTCTTACCTGCCCCTGTCTCTCCGAGTATCGCCGTGCAGCTGCCCGGCTTGAAGTCGAACGACAGATTGTCTATTATGTTCCGTTTTCCGTCGGCATATCTGTACGTTACGCCCTCTATACGCACGCCGCACGGTCGTCCCATCATTATGGGTTCGCCCTGTTCCTCGAGCTTCATCTCTTCAAGTTCCATGAGACGCTCGGCAGCCGTAAACACAGCCACCGCCGCCGGGGCGAGCTTTGTAAGTTCCCTTGCCGGATTCTGTATGCGATATACGAGCTGCAGGAATGCTGTCATGGCTCCGAACGTGATGGTATGATGATACAGTCGCAGCGCTCCCCAGAGGAAGGCTATGAGATAGCCGAGCGAGAAGCCTGTGTTGAGGATGAGGTTTGATATTAGCGAGAAGACGGTGCGGTGGCGCACGTTGCGGCGCAGCTCCGAATGGCTGTCGTCGAGGCGTCCCATCATTATGGCATCGCTTTCGAGGGTCTTTATGAGCATTCTGTGCTGCACTGTTTCCTGCAGCAGACTCTGTACGCGGCTGTCGCTCTTGCGCACGCTTCGGGTGAGACGTCGCATGCGCCCCACGTATACGCGGCTAAGAAGAATGAAGAAGGGGAGTATTGCCACCGTGATGCACGCCAGCACAACGTCCATCTGCATGAGATAAAAGAAAGCTCCGAAGAACATTGCCGTCACCGAAATCATGTTGGGGAGCGTCTCCGTGAGGAAGTTCACCACCGTATTGACGTCGGTTTCGAGTCTGTTTATGATGTCGCCGCTGTGATAATGTTCTCTTCCGTGCCATTCCGACCTAAGAATACGGTCCATCATCTGCCTCTGCATGCGGTTCTGCGCCTTCACTCCGAGTATGTTCCTTATCCATACTCGGCTTATGCCGAGTGCAAATTCGCACAGAATGATGGCAGCCATCACCGCCACGGCGGCATATATAGATCCTTGTCGCGCACCCGAAGCTATGTCAATGGCACGCTGCATAGCCCATACCGAGCCCAGTCCGGCAGCCACGTCGAGCAGTCCGACGGCGGCATTGAGCCCCGCCTGCAGTCTGTTGCCTTTCCATATGTGCCACAGCCACCGCATAATCTCGGCTGCAGAGTAGCGGCTGTCGGCAGTATGGAGTATGGACTTCAGTGTGAACATGTATTGTTATATACTATATATATAATAAGGTATAGTTGGGGATGTGTGTGTTAGCACCTTGTGTCCGTTCCCCACATCATCTTTTCGCGCAGCGTATCGAAATATCTTGTGCCGCATCGCTTCAATATCTTCAGGCTGTATGGTGCCTTTCGCAGTGTGAGCACGGTCACGTCGCAGCACTTCTCGGAGCGTCCGTCGATGGCTACAAGGAAGTTGTGGCTCCGGCTCTCCACGGTGAGCGTTATCTCCGACGTGTCCGGAATCACTATCGGGCGTATGTTCAGACTGTGCGGTGCCACTGCCGTCATTGACAGCACCCTTGTGCCCGGCACTATTATCGGCCCGCCGTTCGACAGCGAGTATGCCGTAGAGCCGGTGGGTGTGCTCACCACAAGACCGTCGGCGCGATAGGTGGTAAGAAACTCCCCGTCCACTTTGGCAGAGATTGATATCATCGAGGCATCGTCACGTTTCAGTATGGCCACATCGTTGAGCGCGCAAGCGTATTCGGAGAGCGGCTCGCCGTCGGCGTCCACCTGTATCACCACGCGGTTCTCCACCTGGTAGTCGCCCACACGCAGTGCCTCCAGCAGCTCGCGGAATTCGTCGGGGCGCACGTCGGCAAGAAATCCCAGCCGCCCCATGTTCACTCCGAGAATGGGTATGTTCTTGCTCCCCACCCTGCATGCAGCCTTCAGGAAGGTGCCGTCGCCGCCCATGGATATTACGAAATCGGCGTCGAAAGCGTCGCCGTCGAACACCTCCGCCGTGCAGTTGTCGAGCAAATGTGATGAAAGCAGAAAGTCGTAGTAGTCGCGATCTATACGCACTTCGGCGCCACAAGAGGCTATGCACTCCAGCACATCGCTGATGGCAGCCGATTTTCTGGCCTGAAATGTATTGCCGAAAATAGCGAATGTCAGTTTTCGTGATGTCATAAAAAACGATGAATTATATGTCTTTTTGCCGTACGCAGTGCCTTTATTTGGCAAACATTTCTTACTTTTGCATTAAACTTACTTGCAAAAGTACGTATTTTTGGTGAGAACGGCATAAAACGAACTAATTAATTGACTTGAAATGACCAAATTGAGCGTTAATATCAACAAGATCGCCACGCTGAGAAACGCACGCGGCGGCAACAATCCCGACGTACTGCAGACTGCCATAGACTGCCAGCTCTTCGGAGCGGAAGGCATCACCGTGCATCCGCGCCCAGACGAACGCCACATAAGGTACAACGATGTGAGAGAAATAAAGCCGCACATCACCATCGAACTCAACATTGAGGGCAATCCCATAGACAGATACATCGACCTCGTACTCGAGGTGAAACCCACACAGGTTACGCTCGTGCCCGATGCCGACGACCAGCTCACGTCCAACCACGGCTGGGACACCATAACCAACAGGCAGTTCCTCACCGACGTGATAGGACGCTTCCGCGAAGCCGGCATACGCACATCCATCTTCGTAGATGCTGACAGCGAAATGGTGGCAGGCGCAAAGGCGTGCGGAACTGACCGCGTGGAACTCTACACCGAGCCCTACGCCGCGGGATACCTGAAAGACAGGGAAGCCGCCATCGCTCCGTTCATAGAAGCGGCAACCACAGCCCGCAACCTCGGATTGGGACTTAATGCAGGTCACGATCTGAGCCTTGTCAATCTGCATTACTTCCACAAATGTATTCCCTGGACAGACGAGGTGAGCATAGGTCACGCCCTTGTCTGCGACGCTCTCTACATAGGGCTGCGCGAAACCATAAGGAAATACAAGGAATGTCTGGTGTGAACAACCTAAAATCTCATGAAAAATGGCTAAAGTATATCAGTTTATGGGCAACGGTTTCGAGGATATAGAAGCCGTTGCAGTGGTCGATATTCTCCGCAGGGGCGGTATCGACATAAAGACAGTGAGCGTTACCGGAAGCGAATATGTGCAGACGGCACACGGGATGACACTGAAGACAGACATGATGTTTGAAGAAAGCGACTTCAGCGACGCTGACCTGCTGATGCTGCCGGGCGGAATGGCACCGGGAGCGGCAAGCCTCAACGAGCACGAAGGGCTTACCAGTCTCATCGTGGAGCATTATAACCGCGGCGGAAAGATAGCTGCCATCTGCGCCGCACCGTTCATATTCGGACGCCTCGGACTGCTGCGCGGCAAACGCGCCACCTGCTACCCGGGCTTCGAGACGTATCTTGAAGGGGCAGAATATACCGCCGCACCTGTCACCGTAGACGGAAACATCATCACGGGAAAGGGTCCGGGAGCCACTCTCATCTATGCGCTCGAGATTCTGCGGCAGCTTACTGACGCCACCAACGCCGACAAGGTGGCAAAGGCCATGTGCTATATCTGAAAATAATGTGTGTTCCCTTACCGGCTTTTGTTCTTGCCGGGCAATATGCACCTGCATATCGCCCCCTCATACCGGTAAGGGAACACACTGTGTTACAACTCTTCGTCAAAACTTTCGGCTGAAAGACACTTCAGGTTGTTCTTCAGCTGCTCCGTACTGCTTGCACCCACAAGCACCGATGTCACCGCCTTCTGATGGAGCACCCACGCCAGCGCCATCTCGGCAAGGGTCTCTCCGCGTACGTCAGCCACGGCGTTGAGCCGCTTCAGACGCTCTAACAACTGCGGCGTAAGCATTTCGGAACGCAGAAACTTGCCTTTCGACATGCGGCTGTCTGCCGGAATGCCGTTGAGGTAACGGTTGGTGAGCAGCCCCTGTGCCAGCGGCGAGAACGATATGAAGCCCACGCCCTCACGCTCGCAGAGCGCTGTGATGCCCTCCTCTATGGGCGCGCGGTCGAGCAGGTTGATGCGTCCCTGGTAGATGAGCAGCGGCACGTCGCGCTCACGCAGATATTTCACCGCCACCTCCATGGCGTGCAGCGGCCATCGCGATATGCCCACATAGAGCGCCTTGCCCGCGCGTACCACATCGACAAGTGCCTGGAGCGTCTCCTCGAGCGGAGTCTCGGGGTCGTAACGGTGACTGTAGAAGAGGTCTACATAGTCGAGGCGCATCCTCTTCAGACTCTGGTCAAGACTTGCCATGAGATATTTCCGCGAGCCCCAGTTGCCGTAAGGTCCCTGCCACATGTCGTATCCCGCCTTTGTGCTTATGAAGAGTTCGTCGCGATACGGTCGGAAGTCATCGTCCATAAGTCTGCCGAGCGTCTCTTCGGCACTTCCGTATGGCGGTCCGTAGTTGTTGGCAAGGTCGAAGTGCGTTATTCCATGGTCGAAGGCATAGCGCGTTATGGCTCTGCTGCGCCCATAGTCGTCCACTCCGCCAAAGTTGTGCCAGAAACCGAGGCTTACCTTGGGCAACAGCACTCCGCTTCTGCCGCATCTGGCGTACTGCATTCCTCCGTCATAGCGCAGCTCGTCGGCAAAATATTGTTCCATAGTCAGTGATTTGTTTGTTAGTAAATAGTGCCCTACGGCACGGCTTATATATGCAAAGATAGCATTTTTGCCGATAAGGCGATACAAAAAGAATGCAATACTTACTTTTCACATCATTTTCGCCTCTCTGTACACCATCTTGCCTCCCGATTCATCTCAACATCGCCCGCTATACCTTTGCCAAAGCGGTAGCAATACGGCACACAGACAGACTAAACCGATGTGAAATCTAATGAACTATCCGGGATTTTGTAACTGCACTTAATGAAAGTTAATTTGTAAAGATATTTGGTCGGATTTAACATT
>CAMTJK010000051.1 GCA_947072805.1 uncultured Prevotella sp. | reverse complement strand
ATCGCAATGAGCTCACGTACGTAATCGTTTTTCGACCCGTCGGGAGCATAAATCGACCCACTTTCATTAACAAATATTTACACCTAGAATGCCAGATTTAAAAATGTTAAATTCGACCAAATATCTTTACAAATTAACTTTCATTAAGTGCAGTTACGCACCTGTAGTTACGCGCCACTCTCGCATCTTCTCATGAGACCATTTGGCGCATCAGCAAAAACCTGTGTTTATCCGAATATCTTTGAGTGTCTGAATAATAAGAGCATTACATCCTTACCACATACAGTTGTGATCAAAGCTGCCTGATCATTGAGTTAAGACATTCTGCAGACGCAGTGGTGGATCTATAGATGAAGTTAGTTGAGTATCCCTTAAGAATGTTTCGTAGTCTGTCGATTCACGATGCAGAATAAGATTCGATTAGTAAAGCTTGTGGTATTCGGCATATATTAGCTTGCAACTTCTGAGAATTTTGGCATATTACTTCAAAAAACTATAGAGAATGTATGTTTGGAGTTATATCTGTTTGGAGTTATAATATCTCCCTTGCTATCCAAGCACATGCCTCCGCATCTGCCAAGGCATGGTGATGGTTCTTCAGGTCATATCCGCAGCGGGCGGCGATGATGTCGAGGTTGTGACGTCCTCGCGGCCAACACTTGCGAGAGGCAACGCAGGTGCAGTAGAACTCATAATCGGGATAGTCCATCTGATAGACACGGAACACTGCCTTCAGACAACTTTCGTCAAATGCCTTGTTGTGTGCCACCAAAGGCAATCCCTCTATAAGAGGCTCTATCTGTTTCCACACTTCGGGGAATACAGGAGCATTGTAGGTGTCCGCTTCACATATGCCATGCACCCGGCTGCACCAGTAATTATAATACTCCGGCTCTGGCTTGATGAGGGAATAGAATTTGTCCACTATCTCCCCACCCCTCACTATCACCACGCCAACTGAACACACTGACGAGCGTTCGTTGTTGGCTGTTTCAAAATCTATGGCTGCGAAATTTTGCATATCCGACGTACTTTATTTATTCCCCTTGTTGATTATATTGAGCACTACCTTCATCACAATATCTTTCTCTTCCGTTCGATTCTCGCCTATCATCAACGTCATTTACGCGCTCCCGCCCGTGGCCATGTTGTAGATCCATCGGGGGTTTAGCTCTCCAAATATTGTCTTTAGAGCCTTGCAGATGGTTTCCGCTATCCACACCGGACTGTTGGTTTGACGCAGTGCCCATATATAATCCCCTTGTATACTAAAACGGATTTAACGCATAATATTGTATTGGTGTGCCATTTTTCATTCACACAAAGTCATACAATAGCATTATTTCAAATAAGTTGAAAAGAAGACGGCTCAAAACAGCTCAAAAAAGGAAAAGGATAGCAATAAAAAAGTATGCTTGTGCGTAACAGTCTAACGAACAATTGGGGATTATTTTGTATGACAGACAAATTTTCGTTTACAGGATGAATTATTCACTTGCCAACAAACAGTATTTCGAATAAAGTTGCTACTTTTGTAACAAACTTGCCAATGTTTTTATATGTTACCAACATATCAAACGGCATAAAAAATGCAAAAGGAATACCGTGAGACGGACATCCAGGAAGACTACATATTAAAACTGTCACTTGTATATAACTTTATAAAAAGTAATTTGACAAACGAAGAAATCTCTTTTATCGAATCAATGATTAAACCCATGTAAACATCAAAGGAGACAAAAAAAGGGAATAAAGAACAATGGCAAAAGACAAGACAGCATACGTATGCACCAATTGCGGACAAGAATCTGCCAAATGGATAGGCAAATGTCCGAGTTGCGGACAGTGGAACACATTCAAGGAAATACGCATTGCGGCAGAAAGCGGTTCGCAGGCAGCCCGCTCTGCTGCTGTATCGGTACGCTCCGGCAATGACAGAGGCAAGAACCGACCACTCCTTCTGCGCGAAATAAGCGCCAAAGACGAGCCGCGCATAGACATGCACGACGCAGAACTGAACAGAGTGCTCGGCGGCGGACTTGTGCCCGGTTCCATCGTACTGCTCGGCGGAGAGCCCGGCATAGGCAAAAGCACGCTAACATTGCAGACCATCCTGCGGATGCCCGAGAAGCAGATACTGTATGTAAGCGGAGAAGAGAGTGCACACCAACTGAAAATGCGTGCAGAACGCATATCTCACGACGCTGACGACTCATGCCACATACTGTGTGAAACCTCACTTGAAAGCATCTTTGCACACATACAGGAAGTGAAGCCTGACCTCGTGATAATAGACTCTATACAGACCATTTCCACCGAAGATGTGGAGACAAGTCCCGGCAGCATAACACAGGTACGCGAATGTGCATCGGCGCTGCTGCGCTTTGCCAAGACAAGCGGCATACCTGTGATTCTCATCGGTCACATCAACAAAGAGGGAACAATAGCCGGACCAAAGATTCTGGAACACATCGTTGATACGGTAATACAGTTTGAGGGTGACCAGCACTATATGTACAGGATTCTGCGCTCGATAAAGAACCGCTTCGGGAGTACCTCTGAACTCGGTATCTACGAAATGCAGCAAAGCGGTCTGCGACAAGTAAGCAATCCATCAGAATTGCTCCTCACACAGGATCATGAGGGGCTGTCGGGCATAGCTATAAGTTCAGCCATCGAGGGCGTAAGACCTTTTCTCGTAGAGACACAGGCATTAGTGTCATCGGCGGCATACGGTACGCCGCAACGCTCTGCGACAGGCTTCGACCAAAGAAGGCTAAATATGTTGCTTGCCGTGCTCGAAAAACGTGTGGGATTTAAACTGATGCAGAAAGACGTTTTCATAAACATTGCCGGCGGTCTGAGAGTGACCGATCTTGCAATGGATTTGAGCGTCATCGCAGCTGTACTGTCCAGCAATGTCGATACAGCCATCGAGACAGGATGGTGCATGGCAGGAGAAGTGGGACTAAGCGGTGAGGTAAGACCCATCAACCGCATAGAACAGCGAATAGCCGAAGCAGAGAAGCTGGGATTCAGCAATATGATAATCCCCAAATATAACATGGCAGGAATTGATGCACGCAAGTATAACATCCGTCTGCATCCTGTAAGAAAAGTAGAAGAAGCACTACGCGAACTTTTCGGATGATACAACCTGCCAACATCACTGCACTCAGCATAAGCAGGCACATTTCTCGCGCGCGTACATTATATATATGACGAACAGATTGCATATATATGAATTATAATTGTCAATGTTGAAAAACAGGCTTTATCGCCTTGCGATAAAACCTAAATCGCCGGGCATATTCAATACTGCTTATTTCGCCCCATGATACCGTGTATTACGCTTGCGACTTTGACTATTTCGCATTGCGACGATATCCTTTTCAGTTTGTGATTTCAAAATCGTGAAAAATTCAAAAAGTTATATTTACGATACAAAATAACTGTATAAAAATTATCTTTTGAGCAATATTTTATCTAATTTTGCACTGCTTTTACAGGCGCTTCGCAAATGAAACGATGCTTTGATATATAATATGGATTGGCTTTTAAATCTATTCACTACCTCTGATTCGGTGGCACACATTGCTCTATTATATGCAATGGTTATTGCCGTTGGGGTTCTTTTAGGCAAGATTAAAGTTGGAGGTATATCCCTCGGTGTCACTTTTGTGCTCTTTGCCGGCATTCTCGCCGGACACTTCGGGCTGACAGCACCGACAAACATCCTAACGTTCATACAGGACTTCGGTCTTATTCTGTTTGTATTCATGATTGGTATGCAGGTAGGACCGGGCTTCTTCGAAAGCTTCCGTAAGGGCGGAATAACACTGAATATTCTTTCTACAGCCACAGTACTGCTCAACGTGGCAGTAATGTTTGGCTGCTACATCATTTTCTTTGATACAAGCAACCCCTACAATCTGCCGATGATGGTAGGAACTCTATACGGTGCCGTGACCAATACGCCCGGTCTCGGTGCGGCAAATGAAGCTCTCGAAAGTGTGTTTGCTGCCGGTGCACGACCGCAAATAGCCTCCGGATATGCCTGCGCCTACCCGCTCGGCGTGCTCGGAATAATCAGCGCAACAATAGCTCTGAAGTATATCTGCCGCATAAAACTAGAGAAAGAGGAGAAAAGACTGAACGACGAGGAGTCAGAAAACACGCACGTGAAGCCTCACATGATGCATCTTGAGGTGACAAACTCATACCTCGACGGACGCTCACTGAAGCAAATTCACGATTTTCTCAATCGCGACTTCGTGTGCTCACGCATCCTGCATGAGGGACATGTGAGCATACCCAACCGTGATACCATATTCCACATAGGCGACCAAGTTTTCATTGTTTGCGCCAAAGCCGATGCCGAACCGATTATGGCTTTCATTGGTCCGGAAACACAGGTAGCATGGGAGAAACAAGACCAGCCACTCGTATCGAAAAGAATTCTCATCACCCAGCCCTCCATCAACGGAAAGACACTGGGACAGATGCATTTCTCTTCAGTACACGGAGTGAACGTTACACGGGTGACACGTCACGGCATGGACCTCTTTGCCAGCCTCAACCTTGCACTGCAGGTGGGAGACCGTGTAATGGTTGTAGGACCAGAAGATGCAGTAGACCACGTGTCTGAAGTGCTCGGCAACTCCGTTAAACGCCTCAATGCACCAAACATTGCAACCATCTTCATTGGAATAATAATAGGTATCATATTCGGAAGTCTGCCCATTGCCATTCCTGGAATGCCTGTTCCCATGAAGCTCGGTATCGCAGGCGGTCCGCTGATAATAGCAATACTTATAGGAAGATACGGATATAAGGTACATCTTGTAACCTATACAACAACCAGTGCTAACATGATGCTGCGCGAAATAGGTCTGGTGCTCTTCCTTGCAAGTGTGGGTATAAAAGCTGGAGCCGGATTCTGGGAAACGGTGGTACAGGGCGACGGACTGAAATATGTATACACAGGATTTATCATCACCGTAATTCCAATACTCATCATTGGAACCATAGCAAGACTAAAATACCGCTTCAATTACTTCACCATCATGGGTATGATAGCCGGAACCTATACTGACCCACCGGCATTGGCCTATGCCAACCAGTCTTGCACAAAGGAAGCACCCGCAGTGGGCTATTCTACAGTTTATCCGTTAAGCATGTTCCTTAGAATACTCACAGCACAGCTGATAATACTGCTGTGTTGCGGTGCTTGACAAAACAAATGGGGTATACAACAAGAGACAAACAAATCATAAACTTATATAATTTCTGAATAAACGACAATGAATAAATTCGGATTACTGTTAGGTCTGTTGCTTACAGTCAGTGCCTCGACGATGTTCGGACAAATGGAAAAGAGCATCAAAATAAACGAGGTGATGACCAACAACACAGCCAGCATGCAAGACGAATACGGAGCTTGTAATGCGTGGATAGAGATAGCTAACATCTCGCACACCACGTATAACATCCGCGGAATGTATATCACAACCGACCGCTCCGTACTCGAAAAATCGATGAGTGTTCCGGAGCGTGTGAAGAGAATGAGCGTTATCCCCAACGGAGAACCACGCACAAACCTGGGCGCAAGGCAACACTTGATCTTCTTCTGCAACAGCCGCCCCAGCCTGGGCGCTCTGCATCTCTCAGTGACAATAAAACCGGACGAACCGGTGTGGATCGGACTGTATAACGGTAACGCCGTGGATCTACTCGACTCTGTGACTGTGCCGGTAATGACCGAAAACCTATCGTTTGCAAGACAGACTGACGGCTCGCCGATATGGCAGGTAAAAACAGCGGAAACCGTAACGCCCGGTATATCAAACTTCATCTCGGCAAGCGAGACAAAAATTGCCAAACTGAAACGTGAAGACCCGCACGGATTCGGCATCAGCGTACTGTCAATGGGCATTGTGTTCTTCTGTCTTGCTCTGCTCTTCGTATTCTTCTCACTGTTCGGCTTGCTCATGAACCATCTTTCCACAGCTAAGAAAGTGGCAAACATACAGCCGCTCAAGGCAGGCGTAAAAACAGTGGAGAAGACAACGGAAATAGGTCACAAGACAAGCGTCATCCTGCAAGACGGACTAAAATCTAAGGGTATTGACAAGGAAATATACATCGCCGTGATTGCCATGGCACTCAAACAATACCAAAACAATGTTCACGATGTGGAAAGCGGCGTTATAACCATCAAGCCCAAAAATACCGACTGGAATGTGGAATACATTCAAATGACACAGTTCCACGAGTAAATCATTTCATTTTCATAACAAACAAAAATACAAACAAAAATGAACCAGAATAAATTTCAATATAAGGTACAAGGCATTGACTATGACGTGGAAATAGAAGAAATGGAAGGCAACCTGGCTAAAATAAAGGTAAACGGCATTCCATTCGAAGTGGAACTGAAACAACCCATCAATCCCACACACGCCATCACAAAACCAAAGGTAGAAGCACCGAAAGCGGCTCCTGCTGCTCCTGCCGCAGCTCCTGCCGCAGCAACACCCGCACAACCCACCGCACCGGCAGGCGCAGGAACTGCAGTGAAAGCCCCACTGCCCGGCACCATCACATCTGTATGCGTGAAAGTTGGCGATAAAGTAAATGTTGGCGATACCGTTGTTGTGCTCGAAGCAATGAAAATGCAAAACAACATTGAGGCAGAAAATGCCGGAACAGTGACTTCAATCGTAGTTAATCCGGGCGACTCGGTAATGGAAGGTGCCACGTTGCTCACAATAGCTTAATGCCGATATGGGATTTACAGACTTTTTAATTGAAAACTTTAACGAGTTTCTTACATATACCGGCTTTGCCAATGCTACAGCAGGAAACCTCGTTATGATTGCAGTGGGCGTCCTCCTTATATATCTTGCGATAAAAAAAGACTTCGAACCGTTGCTGCTTATACCTATAGGTCTGGGCATTATACTCGGCAACATTCCTTTCCGCGCCGACGCCGGTCTGGAAATAGGATTGTACGAGGATAATTCTGTGCTGAACATCTTCTATCAAGGTGTACGAATGGGATGGTATCCGCCTTTGGTATTCCTCGGCATCGGTGCTATGACAGACTTCTCGGCACTCATAGCAAACCCAAAGCTCGTGCTGATTGGCGCCGCTGCCCAATTCGGAATATTCAGTGCCTATATGGTTGCACTGGCTCTCGGCTTCGAACCGAATCAGGCTGCCGGTATAGCAATAATCGGTGGAGCTGACGGACCTACCGCCATATTCCTTTCCTCAAAACTTAGCCCCAACCTCATGGGAGCCATCGCAGTGTGCGCCTATTCATATATGGCACTCGTACCGCTTATCCAACCGCCACTGATGCGTATGCTTACAACAAAGAAGGAAAGAGTGATAAGAATGAAACCAGTAAGACAGGTGAGTCAAACGGAGAGAATACTCTTCCCCATCATCGGACTGCTGCTCACAACATTTATAGTACCTTCCGGTCTGCCACTGCTGGGTATGCTGTTCTTCGGAAATCTGCTGAGAGAATCAGGAAAGACAACACGCCTTGCCAAAACAGCAGGCTCGGCACTCAATGACATCGTTGTGATGTTGCTCGGTCTTACCGTTGGATGCTCCACCCAGGCAAGCGAATTCCTGTCACTCAACACATTGTTCATTTTCTTCATCGGTGCATGCGCTTTCATGGTAGCAACAGCAAGCGGAGTTCTTTTCGTAAAACTCATGAACCTGTTCCTGCCTGCCGACAAGAAAATAAATCCGCTTATCGGTAATGCCGGCGTATCTGCCGTTCCGATGAGCTCACGTATCAGTAATAACCTCGGACTGGAATACGACAGACACAACTTCCTGCTCATGCACGCAATGGGACCAAACGTTGCCGGTGTTATCGGCTCAGCCGTAGCAGCAGGAACACTTCTCGGATTCCTGTCATAATCCTATCATATGACGGGAACAAAACCGAAAATAGCCATTATCGACCCTAATACTCTCGCAGTATTAGGGTTGAAATGTATTTTACAAGATGTGATGCCGTTTGCAGAAGTGGATACCTTTGGCTCATTTGCAGAACTGAGTGCAAACAAGCCTGAATCGTATTTCCACTATTTCGTATCCGTAGACATTTTACTGAACAACCGACCTTTCTTTGCCGAACGCAGACAAAAAACCATTGTTCTGACACTCTCACTCGACTATTCCACACTGAGCGGATTTCACAGTCTGTGTATCAACGTGCCGGAAAGACAGCTCGTAAAAGCCCTGCTCGCACTCGAACAAAGCGCACATGCTCACGGAAGAAACTTGCCTCCCGTTCCAAAGTCAATGCAACAGAAGATTCTTTCGGAACGTGAAACAGAAGTGATGGCACTCATCGTTCAGGGACTTATTAACAAGGAAATAGCCGACAGGTTGAACATAAGCCTTGCTACAGTGGTTACACATCGCAAGAACATCATGGACAAACTTCATATAAAAAGCGTATCAGCACTCACAATATACGCAGTAATGAACGGTTTTGTCGATATAAACAAGATTTAAGTCAAACGAACATTTGGGTTAAAAGCCCACATATTCAACCTGCTTTTTGTTTTTTTAAGCGTATTCGCACCTTTCCTCTTTCAAAGTTTCGTTATATTTGTAAATATAAATAAAAAGAGTACGCTCTATCATGACGGATACAAGCCTTTATCCCTTTCTCTTCAAGCCTAATCTACACCGGATAGTATGGGGCGGCAGAAAGCTTTGCAAGTGGAAAGGTATTGATACAGAAGAAAAGCAGCAGCCAATTGGTGAAAGTTGGGAAGTAAGTGCAGTGCCATCGTCACCTTCGACCATAAATAATGGAATATATAAAGACAGACTTCTGACTGAAGTAGTAAGCGAACGACCGGAAGAAATACTCGGGGAGGCTGTGGCAAAAAAATACGGTAACAAGCTTCCACTGCTGGTTAAGTTCATCGATGCAGAACGCGACTTATCAATACAAGTACATCCCGACGATGAAATGGCACTGCGGGAACATGGCAAATTCGGCAAGACCGAAATGTGGTATGTGATAGATGCCAAGCCGGGAGCTTTTCTTTATGCCGGCTTCAACAGGCACCTGACAGAACAAGAATATAAGGAGAAAGTTGCCAACGGTAGCATAACAGACGTACTTGCGCGTCATGAGGTCAGACGCGGTGACGTTTTCTATCTGCCGGCAGGCAGGGTTCATGCCATCTGCGGAGGCATATTGCTTGCAGAAGTGCAACAAAGCAGCGACGTAACATATCGGATCTTCGATTACAACCGCCCCGGAATGGACGGCAAGCCACGTGAACTGCATACGGAATTGGCTGCAAAAGCTCTTGACTTCAATGTCTACGATGAGTACAGGACAATATACAGTAATATTGAGGCGCAGGCAAATCACTGTATTGATTCTCAATTCTTCAACGTCCGCGTCGTAGATATCGATGCACCTTTCCATCGCAACTTGATAAAATACGATTCTTTCATCATCACCATGTGTATTGAAAACAACTGTCGGATAAAGGTACGCTCTACCGGCGACGAAGTGATGCTGCAAGAAGGATGGTCGTGTCTGATACCGGCTGCAATTGCAGATTACGATGTTATTCCGCTATACAACAGTAACAGCGGACATGTAAAGCTACTTGACGCTTTTATAGACAACAAGAACAAGAGCCTTATCAATATGGCAGCACGCTTCTTGCATATTACAAGAAAGTGATTACATATTCATAAGTCGACATATCATCTCCAAATAGATATAGAATTGCAGAGTATAAGATATAATATTTTATATACTATATCATGATAACAATAGAACAATTAACCGACATAGTACGTGAAGCCGCAAGTCTTATGGTTACAGACGGCTTTGAAATTGAGCAGAAGTCAGGTTGCGAAAACATCGTCACAACCTCTGATTTGGCTGTGCAGAACTTCCTTTGCAACAAACTACACGAGCTGATGCCTGAATCGGGCTTCCTTTGCGAAGAAAAAGACATAAACGACGCTGAGCACGAATATACATGGATTATCGACCCTATTGACGGTACCGCCAACTACAGCCGTGGCATTGACCAATGTGCTATCTGTGTAGGATTAAAGAAAGGTGAGAATATGCTCATGGGAGTAGTCTATATTCCACGAACCGGCGAACTTTTCCATGCCGAGAAAGAGAAAGGAGCTTATTTGAACGGCATAAAAATACATGTTTCCGACAGAAGTTTTGACAATGCAATCCTGTGCACCGCCCTACCCGTCTACCACAAGGAATACGCAGAGGTATGTTCAAAAATCATTCAAGAAACCTTCTGTAAATGCAACGATATACGCCGCTTTGGAGCCTGTGCACCGGAATTATGTTATCTAGCTGTTGGCAGATGCGAATTGTACTTTGAACATACGCTAAGCCCATGGGATTATGCAGCAGCATCTCTGATTGTGACAGAAGCTGGCGGAATCATCACATCTGCAACAGGCGACAAACTTTGTCTCATGGCACCGTCGGGAGTAGTTGCTGCCAACAACAAATCCAACTATATGCAGTTGCTTGCCATTGTAAAAAGTAAAATATAAACCCAAATCGTTCATTCGATTTGGGTTTATATTTTACTTCGTCCAGAATCGTGAAGTAATGTCTGTGAAATCGTCTCCTGCCGCTTTCTTATACAATCTCTGATTGGTTGTACGTTCCTTGAGACATCCCAAGTGCTTTATATATGGTCCTATCTTGATGTAATCGAAATCAGTCTTACACACTGTTGAAGGGACCCTTGCACGTCCGCTATACCATGCCACCTTCAGGTTAGGATGTTCCCTATGTATATAACGTGCCAGATTATTTATATAAACAGGCTCGGCATCACCTCCCATAAAGCATATGCACGTTATGTCAGAGCCATATTCTCTGATGAATTCCTCAAGAACCATTGGAGTAAGCGGTTCTCCAATGTTCTGCCATAAGTACTGGCTGTGACACCCCGGGCATCGGCACGGACAGTTGGAAAGATTGATAGAGAGAGTCACCTCATCCGGAATCTCCTGAAAGACGACTCCCTTATTTACATATTTGAGCATCAGCCGAAATATTTACGTATTTACAGATGTTACATTTTGTTTGATTCTGCATAATACCTGCGTGCAGCTTCCTGCTGGCGAGCTTCCGAGAAATTGCTCACTCGCTTAAGATAACCGATGATTCGCGTCATATAATCAACATTCTTCGAATGGCAATGCGGACATTCGTGCAGATAACGCTTATCTATCGTACCGCAATCATTGCATATTGTATTCGGGATGTTGAATGTAAAATAGTTACACCCTTCCTTTGCGGCTACTTTTAGCAGTTGTCTGTACTGCGATTTCGACAGATGCTCCTCAAGATTCATGTGAAGTGCCGAGCCTCCAGTGAGATGCTGTATGTATGGGGCGCCATGCAACTTGAACTTATCAATGATGTTCAAGGAATCATCCTCCACTATATAGAAATAGCTGTTGTAGCAATCTCTTGGCACGAAATAGCCATCTTCCCTATCCCACTTTGCATGCTTTACACCAACATTTTCGGCGGGAATCATTTCACAATTGAACAGTACCTCCTTTGTTCTATATTCCTTGTTCTTCTTCTCTACAAGTCCCAGTACAGTCTGAACAAACTTCAGATAATCAGGATTGTCTGTAATCTTCAGTCCCATAAACTCCGCTGCCTCTACCAAGCCGTTCACTCCGATGGTGAGATACTGGCGGCCAATATTGATATAGCCTGCATCAAACAGAGGAAGCATGCCGTGTTCCCAAAGGTCCTTGAGGTTTTCGTTATAAGCCAACTGCACCTTATGGCAAACATCTATTATGTCGGTAAGAAAATCCTTATAGTCAAGTTTGTTGTTTACCGCATACTGAATGCACCTGTTCAGATTGATGGTGAGCACACTCTTGGAACCAGTTGATACTCCACCGGCGCCCAAAGTATAACTGAAACCGTTGTCTTGTATCTCATTGCGCAGTCGGCAACAGCTCGACAAAGAATCGGCATTGTCACTCATATATGTAAAGAACGAGTGTCCTTCCGAGTACATTTCAGCCGTGAAGTCAGCCCAATCTTCATCAATCATGTCACCATCCTTGCTTAGCAGGGCCATTGTTTCAACAGGGAACGTAAGAACAGCCTTTGTACGCTCCTTGTTAAACCATTTCATGAAGCGTTTCTGAAGCCAGCTCAATCCATTCCAGTCGGGACGACTGCCATCGGGGAAATAGAAGTCGCCGAAAAGACTCTCGAAATAAGGTTTGTCATAATATGCAATGTTCCAGAAGACAGCCTGATAATTGCGAGCACCGGTAGGTTGGTTTATAGAATAGACAATTTGCTCGAAGCAGTCGGTTATCATCTTGTCTACAGTACGCTGTTTCAGCGAGAGATCCACAACCTTGTCCGGTTCCTTATAGTATTCACGTCCATACTCCAATCCGATAAAATAGTTCAGATACATGAGGAATTCGGGGGTTGCACATGCACCGCTGAGCATACTCGACACCATGAACACCATGTTTACAAAGCCGCCGCAGAAAGATTTGAGATTTGTCGGCGCGGTTGAATTTCCGCCAATAGACATTGTTCCGCCGATAAGCCACGGATACATGGTTATGGACGCACAATAGTTTGCCAGACTTGTTTCATCATTCTTATATATATAATGATTTGTAAGCAAGTCGATATATCTGTCGGCGAGCTCCTTGCCATACATTTTCTTTATTCTGTCGGTAAGCAAGCGTCGGTTTAGTCGTATAAAATTCGATTTCGGCAGCTCGCCAATCAGCGTGGCTATATTTTTATGCTCCACGTTGGCGTTGGCATCATACTTAGAACCGGTTGCTGCATTTGCCGCTTCGCAATAGTCGGCAAGGAACTTCAGCTTCTCCATCGTCTCACGGTCTTCTGTGTGACGCTGCCTGTATAACATAAACGACTTGGCAACCTTATAATAGCCTTCCTTCATCAAAGCCACTTCCACCTGATTCTGTATTTCCTCCACTTTTATACCCTCGTGAATGTCAAGATGGCTAAGAATCTTGGAAATACATCCCAGGTCGGTCGGTTCATCTACTGACTGAAACGCCTTTATGATGGCGTTCATGATTTTGTCAAGCGAAAAGCGGTCTGTCGAGCCGTCTCTTTTTGTGATTGTAAAGCTGCGAATTTCCATTTTGAAATTTTCTTTTTGGAAAACTTTTCTCTCTACTTTTTATAAAAAGTTTTCCGTTTTTATCAACTAAATAAATATTTTCTTGTTTTAGGTTTATCGATTTTGATAACCGAATCGTGCGCAAAGATACAATAAAATCCGATATATCACATCGGATTTCAAAGAAAAATTCATCAAAAAAAAGCTTTTCTTTTATAGTTTGACTGCAGAAATATCTACCAATCCATTAACTATTGCATAAATGGTAAGTCCCGCCGGGCTGTGAATCTGCAACTTACGTGCAATGTTTCGTCTGTGGGTTATTACCGTATTGATGGAAATGCAAAGGTGGTCGGCTATTTCCTTGTTTGCCATTCCCTGTACAAGGGCTACAATCACGTCTTTTTCGCGGTCGGAAAGCATGTCACCGTTGTCCGAACCACTCTTGAACACCATTGTCGATATGTTTTTCGTAACATCATTCTGGCGTGTCTGCTGCTCCAGACGCCTTATTGCCGGTACAAAAATTTTGTCCTCTACCTGTGAGTGCAGGCTTAGCCACTCCTCATTATTATATATGTCGTGCAGAGTAGCCATAAGCTGGTTATTATGCCTGGCATCTGAAGGCATATACTTGATTATCAATATCTTGAGTTCCTTAAGCTTTTCAGCGGGCTCCTCATGGTTTCTCGAAAATGTCTCAATGCTGTAATTTCCCGGCGAGCTTCCCTCAAGCAGCGCGTTCACATAGGGGAAGAGCGTTGTCTTCTCGAATGTCATGTGTTTTGAAATCTCCCTTGCATACTCGTCATACAGTTTCATGATGAGCCGGCCGAGACTGTCCTCCATGTCTATCGACTCCTCCAGCTCACGGCGTATGAACGGCAACTGGAAATCGAGATAATACACATGGCTCGCCTCAAGATAGTGAAGCAACGTGGGCACAGACAGATGCTCATCGTTGTCGAAGTTCGAATAACCGTTTATGGTGAGATTCACCACAGCGAGAAAGGTATGAGTATCAACGCCGTTGTCCTCACAGATCTCTCTTACCGTCTTGTCACCGAATCCAAGATTTATGCCGAAGCTGCCAAGCGACTGCAACAAGTCGTAATTATCCTTGATAAGCGAAATCATCTTATCATCAGCCTCATATATTTTCAGGTTTTTCATCTTGCAAACTTCTGTTTGGTTATTCACTCCTTATTATATATATAATATGTATGCAAAGTTATACATTTTTCCGGCACCAAACAATAACCATTATTAGGTATTTCTCTCATTGCAGTCAGCCCCTGACGGTAATATATTATAGGTATTATCATGGTTTGACCCAAATGGATGCCACAGAACAGGGATAAAAAATCTTTCAGGAAAACAATCCGTTACACCCTACGGAACACATAGCGATATAATACGTATAACATTTATTTACTTTTATGAAAAATGTTTACTTTAACG
>CAMTJK010000050.1 GCA_947072805.1 uncultured Prevotella sp. | reverse complement strand
AAACCATCCCACTCGCATTAACAAAAATTTACACCTAGAATGCCGGATTTAAAAATGTTAAATTCGACCAAATATCTTTACAAATTAACTCTTTTTAAATGCAGTTACGAGCCCCTGACTGCAATCATCCATCAAGCCAAAACCATACATCTTATAATGAAGTGACAATATCGTCTGCCCATACGGTTAAACAGACATGAAATCTGACGGCTGTCCGGGACAAAATAAACGGCTGTTAATCTTTATTAGATATGGTAATGGTATGGTAAATCAGAATTTTGCACTATCTTTGCAAGCATTATGAGCATTACAGGAATCGTACGCAACGCCTTCCTGCCGCGCCAGAAGGAACTGGAACGGCACACCATGGAGGCCGAAACACTGCAACAGGATGTGTTGCGGTATCTGCTTGCCAAGGCGAAAAATACCGAATACGGCAGAAACCACCTCTTTGCCGCCACCAAAGGGTATGACGACTTTGCAAGAAACACGCCCATCAACAGCTACGAAGAACTGAAGGACGATATAGACAGAATGAGACACGGTGAGGCAGACATACTGTGGCCCGGCACCGTGAAATGGTATGCCAAGTCGTCGGGTACAACCAACGACAAGAGCAAGTTTATACCCGTAAGCGACGACGGTCTGCGCAACCTGCACTACAAGGGAGGCAAGGACGTAGTGGCACTCTATCTGCGCAACAACCCCAAGAGCCGCATGTTCGACGGCAAGGGACTGATACTCGGAGGAAGCCACGCACCCAACTACAACCTGCGCGACAGCCTGGTGGGAGACCTCAGCGCCATCCTCATAGAGAACATAAACCCGCTGGCAAACCTCGTGAGAGTGCCCAAAAAACAGACGGCACTGCTCAGCGACTTCGAGGTGAAACGCGACCGCATAGCACAAGAGACAATAGGAAAGAACATTACCAACCTAAGCGGCGTACCGTCGTGGATGCTCTCGGTGCTCACAAGGGTAATGGAAATATCGGGAAAGACACACCTCGAAGAGGTATGGAACAACATAGAGGTGTTCTTCCACGGAGGAGTGGCCTTCACACCATACCGCAGCCAGTACGAACAGCTCATCACCAAGCCCGACATGCACTACATGGAGACGTATAACGCCAGCGAGGGCTTCTTCGGCATACAGAGCACACCCGATGACAAGGCTATGATGCTGATGCTCGACTACGGCGTATTCTACGAATTTATACCCATGGACGAGTTCGGCTCGGAAAATCCCAACATTGTGCCACTGTGGGGCATCGAGACAGGACGCAACTACGCCATGGTAATATCTACCTCGTGCGGACTGTGGCGCTACGTGCTGGGCGACACGGTGAGCTTCACACAGAAGAACCCATACAAATTTATTATAACAGGCAGAACAAAGAGCTTCATCAACGCCTTCGGCGAAGAACTCATTGTGGACAACGCCGAAAAGGGACTGGCCTACGCCTGCAAGGAGACGGGAGCAGAGGTGAGCGAATATACAGCGGCACCGGTATTCATGGACGACAAGGCGAAATGCCGCCACCAGTGGCTCATAGAATTTGCCAAAAGACCCGACAGCATGGAACGCTTCGCCACACTGCTCGACAGCAAACTGCAGGAACTGAACAGCGACTATGAGGCAAAACGATACAAGGACATCACGCTGCAACACCTGGAAATAGTGGAAGCAAGAACAGGACTCTTCAACACATGGCTGAAAATGAAGGGAAAACTGGGAGGACAGCACAAAATACCGCGACTGAACAACAGCCGCGAACACATAGACCAGCTGCTAAACCTGAACAGCGCGGGCTGAACAGACAGCACGACAAGACGGCAGCACGGCAAGACAAGAACATAACCGACAGTGTAATGACCGACAGCAACAACATACAGACAAGCAGAAGGATGAAAGAACGGCAGCGCCGCTCTTTCATCGTGCTTTCTGACGCATACCGAAAAAAGAACGCATGGCTCAAGGCTGCTGCAATGCTCATGCTCGCACTCACAGCCACTGCCTGCGCAAGAATGGGACAACCCGACGGCGGATGGTATGACGACACGCCGCCACGCATAGTACACACCTCGCCGAAAGAAAAGGCTACCGGAGTGAACTCAAGAAAGGTGACAATAAGCTTCGACGAATTCATAAAACTCGAAGACGCCGCAAACAAAGTGGTGGTGTCGCCGCCGCAACTCGAAATGCCGGACATAAGAAGCAAAGGCAAGAAAATACTGATAGACCTGAAAGACTCGCTCAAGCAAAACATAACATACACCATAGACTTCTCTGACGCCATAAGCGACAACAACGAGGGAAACCCTATGGGCAACTATACCTACAGCTTCTCTACAGGCGAACGCATAGACACCTTCGAGGTGGCAGGCAACGTGCTCGACGCAAGCAACCTCGAACCGGTGAAGGGCATTCTCGTAGGACTGTACGACGACCTGTCGGATACGGCATTCACCACCAAACCGATGATGAGGGTGGCACGAACCGACAGCCGCGGACGATTCATAATAAAAGGCGTGGCGGAGGGCTCGTACAGAATATATGCCCTGCAGGACGCCGACGGAGACTACAAGCACAACCAAAAGAGCGAAATGGTGGCTTTCACACACAACACTTACTCGCCCTCGTGCGCATCGGACATAAGACAGGACACCATCTGGAGAGACGAACTGCGCATAGACTCGATAATGAGAGTGCCATACATGCACTTCAGACCCGACGACATAGTGCTGCTGGCATTCACAGAGACGCAAACGGACCGATATCTGCTGAAAACAGAAAGAAAGGACGAGAAGAAAGTGACATTCTACTTCAGCTACGGCTCAGACAAACTGCCCGCAATAGAGGGACTGAACTTCAACGCCGACAGCGCATTCATAGTGGAAGCATCGCCAAAAAACGACACCATTACCTACTGGCTGCGCGACACGATGATGGTAAACATGGACACGCTGGAAATGAAAGCGGAATACCTGTACACCGACTCGACGGGAACGCTGACAAGCCGCACCGACACCATACTGGCTCTCGCCAAGACATCGTACGAGAAAAGGCTGAAAGCACAGGAGAAGGAGTTTGAGAAATGGCAGAAAATACAGGAAAAGGCAAAGAAAAAGGGCGAACCCTACGACTCGATAATGCCGGTGAAAAACATGGAGGTGAACATAACGTCGTCGTCGGCACTCGACCCCGACAAGAACGTGAAACTGGAAGTGCCCACACCGCTGACAAGACTCGACACGGCAGCCGTACACCTGTACATGAAATATGACACCCTGTGGTACAGAGCCGACTGCGAAGTGCATCCCGTGGAGGGCACACTGCGCAAGTTTGAGGTGAGGGCAGAATGGCTGCCGGGAACGGAATACAGCCTGGAAATAGATTCGGCTGCCTTCGAAGACATCTACGGCACGGTATCGGCTCCGCTGAAACGCGGCATAAAGGTGCGCTCGCTCGACGAATACAGCTCGCTGATAGTGAACGTGACGGGAGCAGAAGACTCTACAAACCTCATAGTACAGCTGCTGAACAGCTCGGGAAACGAAGTGAAAAGGGCAAAAACGGAAAACGGCATGGCTGAATTCTACTACGTGATGCCGGGAAAATATTATCTGAGCGCATTCATAGACAAAAACGACAACGGAAAATGGGATACCGGCAACTACAACGATGACTTGCAGCCGGAAGAGGTGTTCTACGACACCAAAGCAATAGAATGTAAGGCTAAATGGGACCTAACCCACAACTGGAACATACGACTGCTGCCGCTGACACAACAGAAACCGGGTGCCATAACAAAACAAAAACCGGAAGAACAGAAAAAACTGAAAAACCGCAACGCCGACAGGGCACGCGAAATGGGTATAGAATATAAACCCAAAGAGAAGAAATGATAAGGTATAAACAAAAAAGAATTATCGGCTATGAAAATGAAAACAACACTGATGGCAATATTGCTGTCGCTGACAGCCACAAACGCAACGGCTCAATGCGGAATAGAGAACAAGGCGTTTAAGTCGGGCGAATTTTTGTACTACGACCTCTTCTTCAACTGGAAATTCATCTGGGTAAAGGTGGGAACGGCGTCGATGAGCACCGTAACATCGACATTCGACGGGCATGACGCCTACAGAACAAGTCTGATAACACGAGGAAACAACAAGCTCGACAAAGTATTCGTGATGCGCGACACACTGCTCTCGTACTGCGACCTCGGTCTGTCGCCCCTGTACTTCAGAAAAGGTGCCCTCGAGGGAAAACGTTACTACGTGGACGAACTGTGGTACAGCTATCCCAAAAACAACTGCCACCTGAAAATGCACCGAATAGAACACACCGGACAACACGTATGGAAGGATGCAGAATATAAAGACTGCATATACGACATGATGAGCATCTTCCTAAGGGCAAGAAACTTCGACGCAAGCTCATTCAAGAAGGGACAGAACATACCCATGCCCATCAGCGACGCAAAGCATCTGTCAAACTCGTGGCTCAAATACCGAGGCAAGGAGACATTCAAGGTGGAAGGCACAAACGAGAAATTCCGATGCCTGGTATTCTCGTTCATCGAACGTGAGGACGGAAAGAACCACGAACTGATAAAATTCTACATCACCGACGACGAAAACCACATTCCCGTAAGACTTGACATGTTCCTGAGCTTCGGCTCAGCAAAGGTGTTCCTGAAAGGATACAAGGGAGTACGCAACCCGATGAAATCGAAACTGAACTGACAATAACATAAGGAGGGGCTCACAGACTCAACTCTGCCTCTCCTCATGGTGCGTTCTATAAATTAGCCTTGATTTGCAATGGTAATTTATAGAACACACCATATATTATATAGCCGGCACAACGGCACTCGCACAAACTATCCGACAAAACATTGAAAAAAATATATCTCTGCATAATATTGTCGTGGCTCGCCATAACGGAAACGTACGCACAGAACGCTGCAGACGTGACATGGTCCGACTGCTTCGCCGAGATAATGGCTGAAGAAGGGGACGAAGAGGCGGAAACATGGCTCGCATTATACGACATGCTCGACGATATGGCACAACACCCTCTGAACATAAACACCGCCACACGGGAAGAGCTGGAAGCGCTGGCCTTCCTGACAGAAAAACAGGTGGAAGAGCTGTGCGAATATCTGCACTTCTACGGTCCGATGAAGAGCCTGAACGAACTGAAAATGATAGAATCGCTCGACTTCAGACGCAGACGACTGCTGCAATGTATCGTGGTGGCGGGCAAACCGGACGAAAGGATGCTCCCAAAACTCGGGGACATAATGAAATACGGAAAAAACACGGTGACAACGGATGCAAAGATTCCGCTCTACGAACGCAAAGGCGACCGCAACGGATATCTGGGCTACAAATATAAGCACTGGCTGAAATATGACTTCAACTTCAACAACCGCATAAGGGTAGGGGCGGTGGGCTCACAGGACGCCGGAGAACCGTTCCTCTCAAAGGGTAACGGCAGCGGATACGACTACTACTCCTTCTACTTGCAACTGAAGGACATGGGACGGATAGAGAACCTGACCGTGGGACGGTACAAACTGAAAATGGGCATGGGGCTGGTGGCAAACAGCTCGTTCAACATAGGAAAGGCTTCGACCGTAACGGGAATAGGACGCAACGGAAACATAATAAGAGTACACTCGTCGCGCTCGGAAGCCGACTATCTGCAGGGGGCGGCAGCAACCGTACGCATAACAAAGGGACTGAAAGCTACCGCCTTTGCATCGTACCGCCCACTCGATGCCACCCTCAACGACGACGGAACGGCACGCACCATAATATCTGCCGGATATCACCGCACAACAACGGAAATGGAAAAGAAAAACAACATGCACGCCACCGACGCCGGAGCTAACATCAGCTTCAACGCAAAAGGCATGCACGTGGGAGCAACGGTAATGGCAACGCATCTCGACCGCGAACTTCATCCGTACTCGTCACAGCTGTACCGAAAATATTTCCCTGCCGGCTACGACTTCGTAAACACGGCGGCAGACTACGGATACTGCAACCACCGGATAGAGATGAACGGCGAAACGGCAATAGACAAGAACGGAGAGGTGGCAACAATAAACAGCATCGCCGTAAACATTGGCGACAAAATGAGACTCACACTGCTGCAACGCTACTACTCGTACAAGTATGCCGCCCTGCACGCCAACAGCTTCAGCGACGGCGGAGAGGTGAGAAACGAAAGCGGATTATATCTCGGCGGCGAATGGAAACCGTCACCAAACCTCGCCGTAACGGCTTATACCGACTATGCCTACTTTGCCGCTCCCCGGTACAGAATATCGGAGGCATCGCACTCTTACGACAACATGGTGTCTGCAACATGGCAGTCGAGGGGATGGAAAGCGGGAGCACGTTACCGGCTGCGGCTGCGACAAAGGGACAGCAGCAGGGACGACAAGCTCATTGCCTATAACACTCACAGAATACGCACCTATGCTGCCTACGATAGCGACGGAAAGTGGGGCTGCCGTACGCAGGCTGACATCACCGTGGCAGAATATCTGCAACGCGAAACGGGATGGATGCTTACGGAAAGCATCTACGCAAAAAGAAAATGGATGAGAGTGGACCTTTCTGCCGCCTATTTCAACGCCGAAAGCTACGAAAGCCGCGTCTATGCCTATGAAAAAATGCTACCGCAAACATTCGGCAGCATCTCATTCTTCGGAAAAGGCATACGCTATTCACTCACAGCACGCGCCGACATCGGCAAGCATATCATGTTCGCCGCCAAAATAGGCGTCACAAACTACTTCAACCGCTCCACAATAAGCAGCGGCTACCAAACCATCAACGCCTCCTCAATGGCAGACATCGAAATGCAGGCACGAATAAAGTGGTGAAAACTGCCGGTAATTGCTCTGAAATCCTTGCAGGAAATTACTCTGAAGTCTTATCTGTACTTTCTTTTGACGGAATATGTTTGAGACCGTTTGCGCTTGTTATGCTGTTTTTCGTTTCATCAAAATACTTCTTGTTGCTCTCTGTCACGACATAACGCCTGTGCATTATGTGGTATTCTATACATATCCACTTCGCATAATTGCGCTTAAGCCCCAAGTTATACAGTCTGTTAAACAGCTCCACGTCCTCATAACCATATCCTTCTATATCTTCATTAAGCCCGTTTACAGCCTTTAAATCATCCATAAACATCGCCATATTTGCCCCACGGCCGTACAAGGGCTTCTTACGATAAGAGAAACGCGTTATAGGAAACAGGAAAGGAAGCCTTATCGCATTTTCCTTCCTCTCCACACCCTTTGTAAAAAGGGATATTTTAAAAGGTTTTTTCTCTATTAGTCTGTAAGCATCTTCTGTTCTGATGTTAGCCCTACTGCCTGTAACAAAATATCCCCGGCGCGCTATTCTGCAATGATCTTCAACAAAATGCCTGTCACATATTATGTCACCGTCAATGAATATCACATAATCGGATGTACATTCTCTCAAAGCCTTGTTCATAATACGTGCTTTTCTATATCCGCAATCCTCCTGCCATACATGAATTAGCGGGCAACTGAACCTGTTGCGGTACTCATCTATCATTCTACGCGTATCGTCTGTAGAGCCATCATCGGCAATTATTATCTCATCAGGCATGCGTGTTTGCTGAAGGACACTCTCAAAACATAAGCTGAGAGCTTCTATCCAATTATATGTACCAATGATTATGCTTACTGTCATTATGCTTCAGTGTTTTCGACATGAACGTATTGTCAAAGGCTGTCAGCCTCATCCTATAAAACGAAACGCGTTTTTGATGAATTTCAGAAGCGGGCTTTTTCTGTTCTTACGCCATATACTTATATATTTAAGCCCGTATTTTGTTTCTTTTCCTATCTTCTCATACATGGAAGCATCCTTATCACGCAATTCATTGTCAAGCAACATAAGTACGTCTCCGTCAAGATAAGGACTCTTTATTATCACCCGTTTGTACAATCGCCTTATCTGCCTGTAAAGCCTGTAGCGCATCGTATCCAGAACTACTTGCGGTTGAGCCGAGAACGAAACGATACTGTTCACGTTTTTAATCGTTGCCAGTATTTCATCTTTAAGGTGCGCATCCATCACCTTGCTGTCTACGGATTGTCCTTCGCGTGCCATCAGATAACGATAAAGCGGCACGTTCAGGTAATATGCTGTATTGACAAATGCCATAGGGGCAAAAGCCCATTCCATATCGGTATAGAATATTCCCTCAGACTGTTCATATCCCATATCCTTCAGTATGCTCAACCTGTATGTTATGGAGTGCATGGTGATTGATTTGAAGCTTTTTATCTTATCCGGTTTGAAAAAGACATCAATCATACCAGCCGGATAATCGACAGTTTCAAGGCATTCCCTGTCGCGATAAATCTCAACCTTGTCATTCAATACAACATCTACATCTATCCTTTCAAGCAAATCCATGAGTTTCCGGAACGAATCCGTTTCGAAAGAATCGTCGGCATCGAGCAGCTTTACGTATTTTCCCGTTGCGATTTTCAAAGCCGAATTTATGCAAGAGCCGTAATTTCCGTTTGGCTTATCAATGATTCGGAACATCTCCGGATACTTGCTTTCAAAATCACGGGCTATATTTAAGGAGTTGTCGGTGCTGCCATCATTCACGACAATGGCCTCAATGCTTTCTTGTCCCTTGCCTATGATGAGAGAAGAGAGGCATTTAGCCAAATACCCCTCCATATTATAGGTAGGGATTATTATCGACAGGGTTTTGTTTTTCATTATATCAGAACATGTTGAGCACCTTTTCTACTATCGGAGCCATGTCGTAGTATTTGTATTCGGCGAGTCTTCCGCCGAAGATGACGTTTGTTTCGGCATCAGCCAGCTTTTTGTATTTGGCATAGATGTCGTTGTTTCGTTCGTTGTTGATGGGGTAATAAGGCTCCATGCCGTCTTTCCATTCTGTAGAGTACTCGCGTGAGATTACCGTCTTGCTGCATTTGTACACCTCTTCGCCGAACATTTCGAAGTGTTTGTGCTCTATGATTCTGGTGTAAGGCACTTCGCGTTCCGTATAGTTCACTACGGCGTTGCCCTGATAGTTAGGTGTGTCTATTGTTTCCTCTTCGAAAGCCACGGTACGGTATTCCAGTTTTCCGTATCGGTAGCCGTAGTATTCGTCTATCTTTCCTGTGAACACTATTTTGTCGGCAATGCTGTCCCAGTGGCTTCTGTTGTCGAAGTAGTCGGTTGAAGTTATGGTTTCTATACCTTCAAGCAGTCCGTCGGTGAGTTTGTTGTATCCTCCCACCGGTATTCCCTGATACAGGTCGTTGAAGTAGTTGTTGTCGAAGACGAATCTCACCGGCAGTCTTTTTATGATGAAAGCCGGCAGTTCCGTGCACGGTCTTCCCCATTGTTTTTCGGTATATCCCTTTATCAGTTTTTCGTAAATGTCGCGTCCTATGAGCATCAGCGCCTGTTCTTCGAGGTTTTTTGGTTGTGTTATTCCCGTTTCCTTGCGTTGTTGCTCTATTTTTTCCATTGCCTCCTGCGGTGTTTTCACTCCCCACATTCGGTTGAATGTGTTCATGTTGAAGGGCAGGTTGTATAGTTCTCCCCGGTAGTTTGCCACCGGCGAGTTGGTATATCTATTGAATTCTGCTATTGAATTTACGAAATCCCACACCTTTCGGTTTGAGGTGTGGAATATGTGTGCTCCATATTTGTGTACGTTTATGCCTTCCTTGTTCTCACAATAGATGTTTCCTCCCGTGTGCGTTCTCTTGTCTATAACAAGACAACGTTTACCATTTTTCCTTGCCAAGTAGGCAAATGTGGCTCCGAAGAGCCCAGAACCAACGATGAGATAATCGTATTTTTTCATATATTTGCAAAGATAGTGCTTTTTTATGATTAAGCAAACATTTGTTATGTTTTTTCCCCCTTACGTATATTTTGTCATCTTTGGTGCTTTATTTACTGCGTTATGTTCAGCTTTTTCCTCCCACTATCTTTTTTATGTCGTTCAGTTTGTTGAGAGCTTCCACGGGTGTCAGGTTGTTTATGTCCAGTCCGAGTATTTCGTCACGTATCTGGCACAGCACGGGGTCGTCGAGTTGGAAGAACGAGAGTTGCATTCCCTCTCTGCTTCCTGCTATTGCAGCAGTAGGTTTGCCCACGTTTCCTGCGGTTGCTCCGTTCGATTCGAGCTGTTTCAGTATCACGTTGGCTCGTTTCACTATGCTTTTTGGCATTCCTGCTATGTCTGCCACGTGTATTCCGAACGAGTGTTCCGAGCCTCCTCTTGTCAGTTTGCGCATAAATATCACCTTATCGCCTGCTTCCTTCACGCTGACGTTGTAGTTTTTTATGCGTTTGAAGTTCTTTTCCATTTCGTTCAGCTCGTGGTAGTGTGTGGCAAACAGTGTTCGTGCCTTTGCCCTTGTGTTTTCGTGTAGGTATTCCACTATTGCCCATGCTATGCTTATTCCGTCGTATGTCGATGTGCCTCGTCCCAGTTCGTCGAAGAGCACGAGCGAGCGTGGCGATACGTTGTTGAGTATGTTTGCCGCCTCGGTCATTTCCACCATGAATGTCGATTCTCCGAGCGATATGTTGTCGCTTGCTCCCACTCGTGTAAACACCTTGTCCACCAGTCCTATGTGTGCGCTTTCTGCCGGCACGAAGCATCCTATCTGTGCCAATATCACTATCAGTGCCGTTTGTCTGAGCAGTGCCGACTTTCCCGCCATGTTTGGTCCGGTGATTATCATTATCTGTTGTCTTTCGCTGTCGAGGCTTATGTCGTTGGGCACGAATGTTTCTCCCGGTGGCAGTTGTTTTTCTATTACGGGATGTCGTCCCTGCTTTATGTCTATTACGTCGCTATTGTCTATCTGCGGACGTATATATCTGTTTTCTTCGGCTGTTTTGGCAAACGACAGCAGGCAGTCGAGTCGTGCCAGCAGGTTGGCGTCGATCTGTATTTGCGGCACAAATTCCTGTATCGATTCCACGAGTTCGTTGAACAGTCGTGTTTCGAGAGAGAGTATGCGGTCTTCTGCGCCGAGTATTTTCTCTTCGTACTCTTTCAGTTCCTGCGTTATGTATCGTTCTGCCTGTGCCAGCGTTTGTTTTCTCACCCATTCGGCAGGCACCTTATCTTTATATGTGTTGCGCACTTCGAGGTAATATCCGAACACATTGTTGTATCCTATCTTCAGGCTCGCTATTCCTGTTTTTTCTGTCTCGCGTTCCTGTATCTTCATCAGGTAGTCCTTGCCGCTGTATGCAATGCTTCTCAGTTCGTCGAGCTCGTCATTCACTCCGTTGCGTATCACTCCTCCTCTGTTTACGAGCTGTGGTGCGTCGGCTTCCAGTTCGCGTTCTATCTTGTCGCGCAGCGATTCGCACAGGTTCAACTGTTCTCCTATTCTCTTCAGCACCTCGTTGTCGGCGCAGGCGCAGGCGTTCTTTATGGGCTGTATGGCTTGCAGTGCTATTTTCATCTGCACCACTTCCCGTGGCGACACTCTTCCCACGGCGGCTTTCGACATTATGCGTTCGAGGTCGCCCACGCGGTGCAGCTGTTCGTCCACGCACTGTCTGAAGTCTGGTTTTCTGAAGAAGTAGTCCACCACGTTGAGGCGGTCGTTTATGGGTTTTTCGTCTTTCAGCGGAAACACGAGCCATCGTCGCAGCAGTCGTCCGCCCATAGGCGATACGGTCTTGTCTATCACGTCGAGCAGCGAGGCGCCGTCTTCCTGCATCGGACTTACCAGTTCGAGGCTGCGTATGGTAAACTTGTCGAGCCTCACGTAGCGTTCTTCTTCTATGCGTGCTATTGCCGTTATGTGTCCTATCTGTGTGTGTTGCGTTATTTCGAGATATTGCAGTATGGCTCCTGCCGCCACCACTCCGCAGGCGAGGTGTTCTATGCCGAAGCCTTTCAGGTTTTTCACGCCGAAGTGTTTGAGCATTTTCTGTCGTGCGCTTTGTTCGGTGAACACCCAGTCGTCGAGTTCGAAGGTGAAGAATCTGTTTCCGAAGCAGCGTTCAAAGTCGTTCTTTCTGTTGTGTTCGTACAGCACTTCCTTTGGCGAGAAATTTCCGAGCAGCTTTTCCACGTAGTCTGTCGTGCCTTCTCCCGTAAAGAACTCGCCTGTCGATATGTCGAGGAAAGCCACTCCGCATGCCACTTTGCCGAAGTGTACGGCAGCGAGGAAGTTGTTTTCCTTGTAGTTCAGCACGTTGTCGTTCATGGCCACGCCCGGTGTTACGAGTTCTGTGATGCCTCTCTTCACGAGTTTCTTTGTGAGTTTCGGGTCTTCGAGCTGGTCGCATATAGCCACGCGCTTTCCTGCCCTGACGAGTTTTGGCAGATAGGTGTCGAGGGCGTGGTGTGGAAATCCCGCCATCTCTGTCACTGTCTTTCCGCCCGTGGGGTTTCCTCTTCGTGTCAGTGTTATGCCGAGTATGCGTGCTGCCGTTATGGCGTCGTCGCAATATGTTTCGTAGAAGTCGCCGCAACGGAAGAGCAACAGTGCGTCGGGGTGTTTAGCCTTCAAGTCGAAGAACTGCTTCATCATCGGGGTTAGTTCGTTGTCTTTCGTAGCCATACAGATGGGTGTTGATTATCGTTGTCAAGTTGCAAAAGTACAATCTTTCCGCAAGAATACGGCATTTCTTCTGTCGAAAAAGCACAAAAAAAGGATGGAGACGGGCATGCCTTTGTGCCTTGTCTCCATCCTTTCCATTATGTATTTACTTCTTTTCTTTTCGTCTTATTTCACTACAATCTTCTTGCCGCCAATGATGTTCACACCCTTTGCAGGTTTGCTGAGGCGCTGTCCTGCCATGTTGAACACAGCCTTGTCTTCTGTTCCGGCGTCGGTCTTTACTGTTGCTATTCCGCTCAGCACACCGTTTATTGAGTATATGCTGCTGCCGGTAGACACTTCGTATGTGCCGCTGTAGTTTACGAGCTTGCCGTATACCACTACCTCGTCGCCTGCTTTCAGCTCGTCAGCAGCTGTAAAGTGTGCTCCGGCGAGTGAGTATCCGCGGTAAACCATCAGCTGTGCTGTTTCGGTGCCGTCGTCAGATATGTAATAGGTGGCGTTGCCGTAGCTTGTGCTTATCTCTTTAACGCTTACCACCTTACCTTTTACATATACTTCTGCAGCCAGTCCTTCGCCTGCTGTGATGAGATCGTTGGCCTGTGCCACGGTGTAAGCCGTTTCGGGAGTGTTCGTAATGTCCACGGCCGGTTTTGTCTTTCCGTTCAAGGAGTATATGCTGCTGCCGGTAGACACTTCGTATGTGCCGCTGTAGTTTACGAGCTTGCCGTATACCACTACCTCGTCGCCTGCTTTCAGCTCGTCAGCAGCTGTAAAGTGTGCTCCGGCGAGTGAGTATCCGCGGTAAACCATCAGCTGTGCTGTTTCGGTGCCGTCGTCAGATATGTAATAGGTGGCGTTGCCGTAGCTTGTGCTTATCTCTTTAACGCTTACCACCTTACCTTTTATATATACCTCAGTGTCCAGTCCGCGTCCTGCCGTGATGAGATCGTTGGCCTGTGCCACGGTGTAAGCCGTTTCGGGAGTGTTCGATATGTCTATGTCGTCGGTAACGGTGAGTGTGTACGATGCCGTTCCTGCGCGGTAGGTGTCAGTCTCGGGTGTCTTGGCCTCGATAATTGCCGTTCCGGCGCTTACGAGTGTCACCTCGCCTGTTTCTGCGTCCACTCTTGCCACGCTCTCCTTGCTCGACGAGTAGGTCACCTTACCGTCGGTCTTCTTGGTGAGGGTAGGTGCGGTGAAAGCTTCGCCCACCTTGCCTTCTGCTGTTTCAGCGCTGAAAGCCAGTTCCGGGTCTGCCTTTTCGGGAGCTGTACCTTGTTCGTAGGTTATCTCCACATTGTCCACGTCAAACTGTCCTGCCTTGCTGTTGCCTTCTGTTCCGTAGTCGGCCTTTTCACCTACTGTCAGTGTCACCTCGCTTACGGGCACGTCCGATGTCCAGGTTACAGTCCAGTTGGTGCTGTCGCTCACTGCATTGCCTACCGAGGGCGTTATCGTGGCGAGACGCTTCTTGCCGGCTGCCGAGACGGCAAACACCATTTTGGTCATTGTGCCGCTGCTTGCAACGGTAAGCGAACCCTTGGCATACACGCGGATGTCCTTATCTTTTGCGTTCTGCGTGGGTGCGGTAGAACCATTGTTTTTCTCTGCAGTGAATGTGAACGGTGATGCATCGAGCGTAAAGCCTGTGCCTGTAGCTGTTATTGCCAGCGTCGTGAAATCCACCACCTTTGTCTCGGCGTTTGCCACGCCACAAATCAAGGCGAAGAGTGCCAATAATGAATAGCGTAATGTTTTCTTCATAATTGTAACTTTTTGTTTTTTGATGATTTTTTATTGATATTATAGTGCAAAAGTACTGAAAATAAGAATATAAAACAACTATCACTGTATGAAAATTCAGTTACTTTTGGTTTAAAAAATACTTTTTCTATTTGTGATGACTGAAGACAGGAAAACAAGGAAATGTAAACAAAAGATAATTTGTAAAGATATTTGGTCGAATTTAACATTTTTAAATCCGACATTCTAGGTGTAAATATTTGTTAATCAAAGTGGGTCGAATTATGCTCCCGACGGGTCGAAAAACGGTTACGTACGTGAGCTCATTGCGATT
>CAMTJK010000049.1 GCA_947072805.1 uncultured Prevotella sp. | reverse complement strand
CCGTCGGGAGCATAAACCGACCCACTTTGATTAACAAATTTTTACACCTAGAATGTCGGATTTAAAAATGTTAAATTCGACCAAATATCTTTACAAATTAACTTTCATTAAGTGCAGTTACGAGCACCCGAAACCGTTCATCGGATTATTACTTTAGCTACGACATCAGGAAAAGCCAGAACAACCTCTTTGCTCTTATGGTTCCGATGTATATTTTTGACAACAGGCAAGACATCTTTTATTTATAATATGGTGTATATATTTGACGACAACCAAGACAACAAAAAACAACCATGAGCCTTGTCACAAGTAGTCTCTGCCGTCGTTTATATCAATTCTGAAACAGTAAAAATTCCCATGACATATAGTTTAACATTGGTTAAAAGCGCGACGTTTCGTAGAAAAAACAGATAAGGTTTAAATATTTATTTGTAAGTTTGCAGCGTAGATTGCATAAATATGTATTGCAGCAAAAGACTGTAACCATAACCTTTAGGAATAACATCAACGATAAATGCCACAGAAAAGCATCAGGAAACAGAGCTTCAAACTGCGAGACACGATTTTTATAACTAGAAACTAATCATATATATGAGAAAAAGACATTACGCATTAGCCCTGCTGTTGGCAGGCACAATGGGAGTACAAGCCCAAACAACGCCCACAAGTCAGATGGAAAAACTGACCCGCGGCGTGCTCTCTATACCTGCATCGACAGGTATGGGACGCTTTGTAAGCTGGAGATTTCTGGGCACCGACCCCGACGAGACAACATTCGACCTGCTGCGCGACGGCACACTAATAGCCTCTAACATCTTCGAAAAGACGAACTACGTGGACAAATCCGGCTTCGCAAGCAGCGTATATACCGTAGTGACAAAGGTGAAAGGCGTAGAGGTGGACAGATCGGAAGATTGTGAGATATTCCCCGAGAACAACTACCGCACCATACAGCTCGACAGACCCGCAGGCGGCACAACACCGGCAAGCGAAGCATACACATACTCGCCAAACGACTGCAGCGTGGGTGACGTGGACGGCGACGGACAGTATGAACTGTTTGTGAAATGGGACCCGAGCAACTCTAAAGACAACTCGCAAAGCGGCTATACGGGTAACGTATACATAGACTGCTACAAGATGGACGGCACAAAACTGTGGCGCGTGGATCTCGGCGTGAACGTACGCGCCGGAGCACACTACACACAGTTTATGGTGTACGACTTTGACGGTGACGGAAAGGCTGAAATGATGCTGAAGACCGCCGCAGGCAGCAAGGACGCCACAGGAGCATACGTGAGCGAAGTTGCCGACGACGAAACGATAAAGAACGTGAACAATACCAAGGACTGGCGCAACTCGAGCGGAAAGGTGACCGGCGGACAGGAGTGGCTGACAGTGTTTGACGGAGAGACGGGCAAGGCCATACACACCGTATTCTACCGTCCGAACCGCGCACCCAACTCTGACGGCTCCCCCAACTGGGGCGGCGAACCGGGATGGTCATTCAACTGGGACGACCGTTCGGGCAAGACCGACACATCGTACGGCAACCGCGGCGAACGATACCTCGCTACAGTGGCATACCTGGACGGTCCTGACGCAAGACCGAGCGCAGTGTTCTGCCGCGGATACTACACATGGGCATACCTATGGGCTGTAGACTTTGACGGAAGCAAGATATCGACACGCTGGCTCTCCGCATCTGCATCGAAGACAAAGATGATACGCTATGACGCCGAAGGCAACAGCGAGACAAAGACGTACACAGCATGTACAAGCGGCTCCGGCAGCCGCACCATGTACGGCAACGGCAACCACAACATATCGGTAGCCGACGTGGACGGTGACGGATGCGACGAGATAATATGGGGCTCGGCAGCACTCGACAACGACGGCTGGCTGCTCTATGCCACCGGCTACGGTCACGGCGACGCCATACACCTGAGCGACCTTGTACCGCAGCGTCCGGGACTGGAAGTGCTGGAAGTACACGAGGGATCGCCCTACGGATGGGACCTGCACGATGCAGCCACAGGCGAAATAATATACAGCGCAACAAGCGAGGGTGATAACGGTCGCGGCATGGCTGCCGACATAGAGGCCGACTATGAGGGCTTCGAATTCTGGACAGCAGCCAAAGACGGCACGCACACGGCCGTGGACGGTTCGGTAATATACGCCGGACAAGGTTCTACAAACTTCCGCATATACTGGGACGGCGACCTGCAGGACGAACTGTTCGACGGAAACTACAGCTCTACAAGCGACGCCTGCACACCGAAAGTAAGCAAAGTGACAAAGGGCGTAGTGTCGGATCTGGCACGACTGACAGCAACGAGCGCACGCACCTGCAACACAACAAAGGCAACACCGTGCCTGCAAGCCGACCTCTTCGGCGACTGGCGTGAGGAAGTGGTGCTATGGAACGGTGCCGATCCCTCACAGGTATACATCTTCGCAACAGACACGGAGACAAGCTACCGCATACCTACGCTGATGCACGACCATGTGTACCGACTGGGCGTGGCATGGCAGAACGTGGCTTACAACCAGCCGCCACACCTGGGCTATTATCTGCCCGCATCGCTAACATCAAGATATGCACTGATGGGCGAAGGCGCAATGGAACAGACCGTAGGCGTGGGTGACAGCATAAAGACCATTGTGCTGAAATGGGTGAACTGCGCAGGACCGTCGCTCATAAAGTGGACCGACCCGTCAGGAGCATCGAAGGTGACCGGCAACCCCGACGGCTTCAAGCTCACACGCGACATATATCTGACAAAGACCCTCACCCTGGAAGGCGCTCCGACCATGGAAGGCGACTACGAATTTGTGCTGAAGAGCGGCAAGAACGTGGTGGACAACACGCAGAAGTATGACACAATACGCATACATGCCGTCGGTACGGAAGGCATAAACGGCGTGAAGACAACCGACAACGCAGACGAATGGGTGAAGATAGGCAAATCGTCATTCAATAACAGCATAGTGCTGACATTCGACCTCAACGAGGCACAGAACGTGAAGATAGGTCTGTACAGCATGGCAGGCGCCAAGGTCACTGACGTAGACCACTTCGTGGTGAACCAGGCTCCATTCGAAATATACGGTCTGAACAAACTGCCCGCAGGCATCTACATGCTGAAGGTAGAATCGAAAGAAGGCAAATTCACGAAGAAGCTGCTGAAACGATAACAAATACAGACAGAAACGATACCTAATCGGACAATAGTCACGATTTTCGTACAAAATTCCCATATTTCCAAAGACAAGATACGTATCTTTGCAACAAAAGCTGCCGCAAGAGCAAAACGGACAACGAAAAGAATCCGGAAAGCAAGGCAGAAAACACAGCAAAGGAATAACGTAAAGAAAATCTATCTTGGAAATATGGGAATTTCATTTAAACAACTACTGACCACATGCTGCATCGCCATTGCGATGAGCACAACCGCACGCGAAACATACAACTTCAACTCGGGCTGGACCATAGGGAAAAGCAAGAAAACCGTAACACTGCCACGCGCATGGAACGAAGATGACGCCTACAAGGTGGGCATCAAAGAAATGCGCGACTCGGTGATATGGTACAAAAAGATATTCACCCTGCCCGAAAACACAAACGGGAAACGAGTGATAATAGAGTTTGAAGGAGCACGACAGGCAGCCGAAGTGTTTGTGAACGGCAAACAGGTGGGACTGCACGAAAACGGCGTAATGGCATTCGGATTTGACATAACAAACTACATAAAAGCCGGGAAAAACCAGATAGAAGTGCGCACAGACAACGACTGGAACTATCACGAGCGCGACACGAAATCGACATACCAGTGGAACAACAACAACTTCAACGCCAACTACGGCGGACTGCCGAAGAACGTATGGCTGCACATTACCGACATGGTGTACCAGACACTGCCACTATACAGCAACCTGAAGACAACAGGTGTGTACGTCTATGCCAAAGACTTCGACATTAGCGGACACGCAGCCACAATATGCGTGGAAAGCGAAGTGAAAAACGAAACCGACACACCGGTGACAAAAAGACTGACAGTGGCTGTGACCGACCGCAACAAAGAGGACGGAAAAAACAAGATATGCAACTTCGCAAGCGAAGAAACAGTAATACCGGCACACGGCACCGCAATACTGAAAGCCGAAGCAAGAGCATACGGACTGCACTTCTGGAGCTGGGGATACGGCTACCTGTATGACGTAACAACACACCTCACCGACAAAGAGGGCGACAAGAACGACAAAGTGGTGACAACAACTGGATTCAGAAAGACCGAATTCCGCAACGGCATGTTCTACCTCAACGACAGAGTGATGATGGTACACGGATATGCACAGCGCACAAGCAACGAATGGCCCGGCGTGGGCATGTCGGTACCGGCATGGCTCAGCGACTACTCGAACGACCTGCAGGTGAAAAGCGGCGGAAACGTGGTGAGATGGATGCACGTGGCACCGTGGAAACAAGACGTGGAATCGTGCGACAGAGTGGGACTGATACAGGCAATGCCCGCCGGCGACGCGGAAAAAGACGTGGAAGGACGAAGATGGGAACACCGAGAGGAGGTGATGAGAGACGCCATAATATATAACAGAAACAACCCAAGCGTAATATTCTACGAATGCGGTAACCAACGCATAACAGGCGAACACATGACGGCTATGAAAGCCATCAGAAACAAATATGACCCCAACGGCGGCAGGGCAATAGGATGCCGCGAAATGCTGGACAGACCCGAAGCCGAATATGGCGGAGAAATGCTCTACGTGAACAAAAGCGACACCAAACCGATGTGGATGATGGAATACTGCCGGGACGAAGCACTAAGATGGTACTGGAACTCATGGAGCTATCCTTACCACAAGGAGGGAGACGGACCTCTGTACCGTAACGCACCCGCTGACGCATACAACCATAACAACGACGAATTTGTGGCTGAACTCGTGGAACGATGGTACGACTACTGGCTGGAAAGACCGGGAAGCGGAACGAAAGTGAACTCCGGAGGCGTGAAAATAGTGTTCAGCGACACACAGACACACGGACGCTCGGCAGACAACTACCGCGTGAGCGGCGTGGTGGACCCCATGCGCGTGCCCAAAGACGCATTCTACGCACACCAGGTGATGTGGAACGGATGGGTGGACGACCTGAAACCGCAGACATACATAGTGGGACACTGGAACTATAAGGAGAACGAGACAATTCCTACAATATATGTGGTATCGACAAGCGACAGCGTGGTGCTGTCACAAAACGGCACGACAATAAAAGCAGACGAACACAAATATAAATTCCTTCATATCTTCAAAAACGTAAAACACACCGCAAACAAACTGACCGCAACCGGACTTGACAGAAACGGAAACAAGGAATCGGAATACGTACTGGAAACTACCGGCGAACCACATCACATAAAACTGACAACAATAGAAAATCCGACAGGATGGAAAGCCGACGGCAACGACGTGGCACTGGTACAAGTGGAAGTGGTGGACGCAAAAGGACGCCGATGCCCGCTGGACAACAGACTCGTGAAATTCATACTGAAAGGTGAGGCGGAATGGCGCGGAGGCGTGGCAAAAGGCAAGGACAACCACGCCCTGCAAGACACACTGCCCGTGGAATGCGGCGTGAACAGAGTGATGCTGCGCTCGACAACAAAAGCGGGAAAGGTAACCCTGACAGCCAAAGCCAAAGGTATGGACGACGCAACAATAACACTGACAACAAACAATGTAGACGTTGCCGGAGGACTGACAACATACAAACCGGCTGACGGACTGAAAGGCATACTCGACAGAGGCGAGACACCGGCAACACCATCATTCAAGCAATGGAGACGAGAAGTGCCCATAGTAACAGCAAAAGCCGGCAGCGGCAACGACGCCAAAATGAGCTACGACGCCACAGAAAACACATCATGGGACAGCAGCAGCAAACTCAACGAGGCATGGATAACATATACACTCGCAGAAAAAACACGGATAGATGAAATCTGTATGAAAATGAAAGGATTCAGAGCAACCACCTACCCCATCGCCATATATGCTGACAACGTGAAAGTGTGGGAAGGATGGACTCCGAAATCACTGAGCTTCATACATATCCCCCTGAAAAACGCTCCCGAAGCCGAAACATTCACAATACGCTCTCTCGGCGCAAGCACAACAAAAGATGCTTTCGGCGCTGTACAGGAACTGGACAGCAGAAACAACGACAAAAAACAAGGCGGCAACAACGCTCTGAAAATCATAGAAATAGAATTCCTTAAAAATCTCTGATACAACAATCGGGAACGATTGACTGTAACAACTACCAATTCCGGCTCGGAAACAAACAAGTTTTTGAGCCGGAATTTCTTTGTCATCTCACACAAACTGACTATCTTTGCAATAAGATAGGCTACACTATCTCTGTAATAAGATAAGCAAACCACACTCGGGGAATCAGTAGAATATACATTATTATATATATATGTGCGAGAACAACAAATACATAAGGTTTGACTGGGCCGCCAAACGGATGCTCAGAGACAAAGCAAACTTCGGCGTACTAGAAGGTCTGGTTACTGTACTACTGAACGAGAAGATAAAAATAACCGAAATACTCGAAAGCGAAGCAAACCAAAACGACGCATACGACAAATTTAACCGCGTAGACATAAAGGCAACAAACAGTAAAGGCGAAATAATAATCGTTGAAATACAACTGACAAGAGAACTGTACTACCTGGAACGCATATTATACGGCGTAGCAAAAGCCATAACCGAACATATTTCTCTGGGAGATAAATATGACAAGGTGAAAAAAGTGTACTCCATAAACATTCTCTACTTTGACCTCGGACAAGGCAACGATTACCTGTATCACGGCAAAACAACATTCAAAGGCGTACACACAGATGATACACTCATAGTAAACACTAAAGAACGCGACGCCCTGAAGATGAAAGCACCGGAAGACATATTCCCAGAATACTTCATAATAAGGGTAAACGAATTCAATAAAGTGGCAACAACACCACTCGAAGAATGGATTGACTACCTGAAAAACGGACACATAAAAGAAGATACACAAGCTCCGGGACTCGGAGAAGCACGAAAAAGACTGCAATACCTTTCGATGGACAAAAAAGAAAGACAAGCATATGACAGACATATCGATGCCATAATGGTTCAAAATGATGTTCTCGACACCGCTAAATTAGAAGGAAGAGCCGAAGGAAGAGCCGAAGGAAGAGCCGAAGGAAGAGCCGAAGGACTTATAGAAGGTAAAGCCGAAGGAAGAGCCGAAGGAAGAGCCGAAGGAAGAGCCGAAGGACTTATAGAAGGTAAAGCCGAAGGAAGAGCCGAAGCTACAAGAGAAACGGCTAAAGCCATGAAACAACACGGGATAGACATTAATACAATCTCATTGATAACCGGTTTGAACATAGAAGAAATAAATATCCTATAACACATAACACCGATAATGCCAAAAGACATTCGAATATGATATAAAGTTGATAACTTTGTCTCCCGATTACACCAATAACTATATGGAAACCAAAAAAACTTATTCGTACGATGAGGCTTTCGAAGCCTCACTCAGCTATTTCAATGGCGATGAACTCGCAGCCCGAGTATGGGTAAACAAATATGCGATGAAAGACAGTTTCGGAAATATCTTCGAGAAATCACCTGAAGATATGCACCACAGAATAGCAAAAGAAATAGCACGCATAGAAAAGAAATACGCAAACCCAATGTCGGAAGAGCAGATATTCGAACTGCTCGACCACTTTAAATATATCGTACCCGCCGGAAGTCCAATGACGGGAATAGGCAACGATCACCAAGTGGCTTCACTTAGCAACTGTTTCGTAATAGGTCTCGAAGGGAACGCCGATTCGTACGGCGCAATTATGAGAATCGATGAAGAGCAAGTGCAGCTGATGAAAAGACGCGGAGGCGTAGGACATGACCTTACACATATACGCCCAAAGGGCTCACCCGTGAACAATTCTGCACTTACATCCACCGGACTTGTTCCGTTCATGGAACGATACAGCAATTCGACAAGAGAAGTTGCACAAGACGGCAGACGCGGCGCGCTGATGTTATCTGTAAGCATAAAACATCCGGACAGCGAAGCTTTCATAGATGCAAAGATGACAGAGGGGAAAGTTACCGGAGCAAACGTATCGGTAAAAATTGACAACGAGTTCATGGAAGCCGCCGTGAATGACAAGCCATACGTACAAAAATTTCCCATAGACAGCGAAAATCCGGATTTCAAGAAAGAGATAAGCGCAAAAGCCTTGTGGGAAAAGATTGTACACAACGCGTGGAAAAGCGCAGAACCAGGAGTCCTTTTTTGGGATACAATACTGCATGAAAGCATTCCGGACTGCTATGCAGACCTCGGCTTCCGCACTGTTTCGACAAATCCATGCGGAGAGATTCCGCTGTGTCCTTATGATTCTTGTCGCCTGCTGTCAATCAATCTATATTCTTACGTTATAAATCCATTTACTCCTAATGCTTATTTCGACTACGAATTGTTCTGTAAGCACGTTGCAGCAGCACAACGACTGATGGATGACATTATTGATCTGGAACTCGAAAAGATTGATTGTATAATAGAAAAAATCAACTCCGATCCTCAAAGTGACGAAGTAAAAGGAGCAGAAAAGCATCTGTGGGAAAAGATTAAGGCCAAAAGCAGCATGGGACGCCGCACCGGTGTGGGCATAACAGCCGAAGGCGACATGATTGCAGCCATGGGATTACGTTACGGTACACAAGAGGCTACAGACTTCTCTACCGAAGTTCACAAGAGACTTGCAATCACAGCATACGGCTCGTCCGTGACTATGGCAAAGGAACGCGGTGCATTCAGTATATATGACACAAAACGTGAAGAAAACAACCCGTTTATAAACAGGCTTCGTGAAGCCAATCCGCAGCTTTATGAAGATATGAAAAAATACGGACGACGCAACATTGCATGTCTCACCATCGCACCTACTGGCACAACAAGTCTCATGACACAGACAACAAGCGGCATAGAACCAGTGTTCATGCCCGTATATAAGCGCCGCCGCAAGGTAAACCCAGGCGATGCCGACGTTCATGTAGATTTCGTGGATGAAGTTGGTGACTCATTCGAAGAATATATCGTATATCACCACAAATTCCTTACCTGGATGCAGGTAAACGGACTTGATACAAACAAGAAATATACACAAGAAGAGATTGACGAACTCGTTGCACGCTCACCTTATTATAAAGCGACAGCCAATGATGTGGACTGGCTAATGAAAGTGCGTATGCAGGGTGCCATCCAGAAATGGGTAGACCATTCGATAAGCGTAACCGTCAATCTTCCGAACGATGTAGATGAAGCGCTCGTGAACCGCCTCTACGTCGAGGCATGGCGCTCGGGATGTAAAGGATGTACCATATATCGCGATGGAAGCCGTTCGGGCGTAATGATTTCTGTATCGAAAAAAGACAAAAAACAAGAAGAGCCAAAACAAGATGGTCCCGTTCCTTGCAAACATCCTGAAGTGACAGAAGTACGTCCGCAGATACTTGAATGTGACGTGGTGCGCTTCCAAAATAATAAAGAGAAATGGGTTGCGTTTATAGGACTCCTCAATGGTTATCCCTACGAGATTTTCACTGGTCTTCAAGACGATGAAGAAGGAATTGTCTTGCCCAAGACTGTAACCAAAGGAAAGATTATAAAAAATACAGGAGAAGACGGCAGACACCGCTATGACTTCCAATTCGAGAACAAGAGAGGATACAAAACCACAGTGGAAGGATTGAGTGAGAAATTCAACCCGGAATACTGGAACTATGCAAAACTCATTAGTGGAGTATTGAGATACCGCATGCCTATAGAGCACGTTATAAAGCTCGTGGGTTCACTGCAGCTGAAGAGCGAGAGCATTAATACATGGAAGAACGGTGTTGAACGCGCTCTGAAAAAATACATAATCGACGGAACAGAAGCAAAAGGACAGAAATGTCCTGTCTGCGGACAAGAGACGCTGATGTATCAGGAAGGCTGCCTCATCTGCAAAAACTGCGGTGCCTCAAGATGCGGATAGTTTATTTACCTACAAATACTACCATCACTATTTAAATGACAGACTTCCACAACAAGAGCTTACAAATAAAAGACAGTTATATAATATTACAAGATGTCCGATTCTACGCATTTCATGGGGTAATGCCCCAAGAAAGATCCGTAGGAACGGACTTTCTTGTTAATGTGCGCATTGGTTACGACATATCGAAGGCTATGCAAAGCGACAACGTTGAAGACACCATTAGCTATGCCGAAGTGTACAACTTGATAAAAAAGGAAATGGAGACACCCTCAAAATTGCTTGAGAACCTCGCATCAAGAGTAGCGAATGCCATAACATCCACATTTCCGGAAGTATACGAAATCTACCTCTCCATAATTAAGGCAAATCCACCAATGGGAGCCGATTGCAAAGGTGCGGGAGTAGAGATTCACCTATCCGACAGGCGCAAATCCACATTTAATAAATGATAAAACTGGATAATATATTTCAGTTTTATTTGAAAAATAACTACTTTTGCGACAATTTAGGGCATTATGTTCAAGAATAAAGGTCTGCTGATTTGGTTGTTGTTATGTATTGCGACGATAACAAATGCCGCAAACGACAAATTTACACTCGTCATCGACGCCGGTCATGGTGGCAATGACGCCGGAGCTTTAGGCAAATATTCCAAAGAAAAAAATATAAATCTCAACGTCGCTTTGGCTTTCGGACGTTATGTGGAGCGCAACTGCCCGGACGTAAGAGTCATTTATACGCGCAAAACAGACATTTTCATTCCACTCCATCAGCGGGCAAACATAGCCAACAAAAGTAAAGCCGACCTCTTCATCTCCATACATACCAACGCTTTGCCAAAAGGAAGAATCGCACGTGGACTTGAAACTTATACTCTGGGAATGCACAGAGCATCTGACAATCTCGACGTGGCAAAGCGAGAAAACTCCGTAATTCTTGTTGAAAAAGACTACAAACAACATTATGAGGGATTCGATCCGAATTCTTCAGAAAGCTACATCATGTTTGAATTCATGCAAGACAAAAACATGAAACAAAGTGTAGAGCTTGCTAAATACGTGCAAAAAAAAACATGCTCGCTGGCTTATCGTCCCGACAAGGGAGTAAAACAAGCAGGATTCCTCGTTTTAAGAGAAACCTCTATGCCGAGTTGTCTCATTGAGCTTGGTTTCATTACCACACCGGATGAGGAGAATTATCTAAACTCATCTAACGGTATCGAGACGCTTGCACGCGGCATATACAATGCCTTTATCGACTACAAGAACAAGTACGACAAGAACAAAAAAGTAACCTACAAGAACGTTTCGGCGCCAGTAGAAAGGAATGTTGCAGAAACACTCAAAGAAGATGTCAAGCAGACAAAGAGCGAAGTGAGTGCCACGCCGGACGAAAGCACAGAAAAGAAAGCAAGGAAAAGTAGTAAAAGCATGATGCAAGAACTTGCAGATGCACGTGAAGGCGTCAAAGCCGAACCCACAAAACCAGAAACTGTTCCCGTTGCAGCCAGGCAGCACCAAGAAAACAATAATCTGCAGGATAACAGTGCACAGCAAGAGCCCGAACAGGTTATACCCGTAACAGTTCCGGAGACAGATGAATCAAAGCCAGTCTTCAAGGTACAGATACTTGCAAGCAGTTCCAAGTTAAACACAAACGATGCCAAGTTTCAAGGCCTCGACGGCGTAGACTTATACCAAGAAAACGGCATGTACAAATATACCGTAGGCTCTTCTGAAAACTATAATGATATATACAAGTTGCGCAAAGAAGTAACAGTAAATTTCCCCGAAGCCTTCATCATTGCCTTCAAGAACGGACAGAAAGTGAATGTTGCAGAAGCCATCCGGGAGTTCAAGTCAAACAGAAACAAAAAATAGAACAATATGAAATTCTTTACAAAAGAAGTACAAATTGCCTGCGTTGCCATTCTGGGAGTGGTAGTGCTTTTTTTCGGGCTCCAGTTCCTTAAAGGTTTGAGCCTTTTCTCCACAGAAGACAACTATTACGTAGCTTTCGATGATATCAGCGGACTGTCGGCATCCAGCCCTGTCTATGCCAACGGCTACAAAGTGGGAGTTGTCAAGGGCATCGCATACAATTACAGCGGTGAAGGTAAAATCATAGTCCAAATAGGATTAGACAAGAACATGCGCATGTCCAAAGGCTCTACAGCCGAAATAGAAAGCGACTTCATGGGCAATGTCAAGATGAACATCATCCTTGGTGGCAATCCGTTAGACCCTATTGCCGCCGGCGATACCATTATGGGCAATCAAGAGAGCGGAATGCTGGCAAAAGCCGCAAGCATGGTTCCTGCCATAGAAAAGATGCTTCCCAAAATAGATTCCATTCTCACAAGCGTCAATACGTTGCTTGCCGATCCGGCTTTAGCCAATTCGCTGCACAACGTAAACACCATTACCGACAACCTTGCCACCACCTCGGCGCAGATAAACAGCCTTTCGGCACAGCTCAACAAGAACGTTCCCGGAATGCTTGCCAAGGCTAACAATGTGCTTGACAACACCGACAAGCTCACGCAAGACCTTAGCACTATCAACGTTTCCGAAACAATGTCGAAAGTAAACACCACTCTCGACAACGTACAAAAGCTGACGGCCAAGCTGAACAGCAAGGAAAGCACGCTCGGACTGCTCATGCACGACCCGCAACTGTACAACAATCTCACCGCAACCATGCGCGATGCTGATTCTCTTATGATCGACTTGAAACAGCATCCCAAGCGTTATGTTCATTTTTCCATATTCGGCAAAAAAGACAAGTAATCCTTAATATTTATTTTGTCTAAATAGGAAAAGCGATGGCAACGGCTATCGCTTTTTTGTTGAAACGCTTTATTACATCCGCTTTTGGCAAAATACGGCACCGCAGAAATGTGATTGTACAGCATTTGTAGCTTCACCTACAACAAACTGATAGCCAAAGAGATAGAAACAGACAAATAATTAAAGAAGAAAATGAGGTTTAAATATCTCTTAACACGCCTTAAATTAGAAAGTTACACGATTAAGCCTATTTCACAAACAAAAACATATTATTTGCACATATCAGAAAAAAAGACGAAATTTGCAGTGCAATAATCCTGATGAGCTTACTAAGAAATCATAATCACCAGATGAACGAATATATGAAGATTTGGGATCAGTGTCTCAAACTCATAAAAGAGAACGTAACAGAGCAGCAATTCAAGACTTGGTTTGCGCCTATTGTGTTTGAGTCTTACTCTCCGGAGAGCAAGACTTTGCTTCTGCAGGTGCCAAGCCCTTATGTTTACGAATATCTGGAGCAGTATTATGTAGGACTTCTAAGCAAAGTTCTTTTAAGATGTTTTGATGCGAACGTAAAGCTCACCTACCGTATTGTAACCGACAAGACACACAATATCTCACAAGACGTTGAGGCGGAAGAACCATCAAGCATAGAGCCACCGAGAGTTCCCATGCGTGGAGGCAACAAGACCCCCACAACACTTGACGCAGCCGTTCCACAGGATTTGAACCCTCAACTCGACCCGCGTCATACATTTTCCAACTTTATCGAGGGCGACAGCAACAAGCTTCCGCGCACGGTAGGATTATCCATTGCCGAACATCCCGGCAAATCCACTTTCAATCCATTCTTTGTTTACGGTCCGTCGGGCTGCGGCAAGACTCATCTTATCAATGCCATTGGTGTGCGTTGCAAGGAGATGTATCCTCATAAGCGTGTGCTTTACGTCAGTGCCCGTCTCTTTCAGGTGCAGTTTACAGACGCTGTCCGCCAAAACAAGACCAACGACTTCATCAACTTCTATCAGACAATCGATGTGCTGATTGTAGATGACATACAGGAATGGATGACTGCCACGAAGACACTTGACACCTTCTTCCACATCTTCAATCATCTGTTCCGCAACGGCAAGCAGATTATTCTTGCAAGTGACCGTCCTCCGGTCGATCTTCAAGGCATGAAGGACCGTCTTCTCACGCGTTTCAGCTGTGGACTCATCGCCGAACTGGAAAAGCCCAACGTACAGTTGTGCATTGACATTCTCAACTCCAAATGCCGTCGCGACGGTTTGAAGATACCCAACGACGTGATACAGTTCATTGCGCAGACCGCCAACGGAAGCGTGCGCGACCTTGAGGGCGTCATAAACGCGCTTATGGCATACTCCGTTGTTTACAACTGCAATATAGACATCCGTCTGGCAGAGAGAGTAATCAAACGTGCCGTAAAGACCGACAACCATCCTCTTACTATCGACGACATTCTGGAGAAGGTCTGCGACCATTACAACGTAAGCCAGCAGAACGTGTTCAGCAGGAGCCGCAAGCGCGATTACGTCATCGTACGCCAGGTGTCCATGTATTTTGCACAGAAGTACACCAAGATGCCTGCTTCGCGCATAGGCAAGCTCATAGGCAACCGCGACCATTCTACGGTCATACACAGCTGTACTACAATAGAGCAGCGTCTCAAAGTAGACAAGGCTTTTGCTGAAGAAGTAAGAAGCATAGAAAATTCGTTCAAGCTGAAGAGCTGATTCATCCGGTGTTCCGGCATGCTCTTCACATGTAATTGCATTCACCTTTACTTTATATATGAATAAAGACGGAGATTTGCCCTTAGGCTTGTCTCCGTCTTCTCTTTTTCACGGCTTCATGTTCGTGAGCCGTCACT
>CAMTJK010000048.1 GCA_947072805.1 uncultured Prevotella sp. | reverse complement strand
AAAAGACGTTTTACGTTCATCTTTGTCCTTGCCGGAACAATTTATTTGCGAAATTAATGCTACTTTTGCAACCGCAAATATCATTACACGTACAATATCACACTTTTATCGTTATGTCAGCAGCCCCCACCAAAGTCCGTCTAAACTGGCTCGACGCTCTTCGCGGTTTCACCATGATACTCGTGGTGGCAAACCATGTCAATCTCATGGGGTTTGGAGAGAATTGGAAACAATCTGCAGCCCTCTCCTTTCTTATGCTTTTCCGCATGCCGCTCTTCTTCTTTGTCAGCGGCTTCCTGTCATACAAGGCATGCCAGGTGTGGAACCGCCGCGAGTTCTCCTCCCTGCTGTTGAAGAAGATGCGCGTACAGATTATTCCCACCGCATTCTTCTTCTTACTGTACTGTCTTCTCATGTACAAAGACTTCCTCTTCATGGTCAAAGGCTGTATGATGAACAACTTTAAGGGCGGCTACTGGTTTACATTAGTGTTGCTTGAGATGTTTGTAGTCTACTACCTGTTTGCATGGATAGAGAGTAAGCTGCGCAAACAGTCTTGTATTCCCATAATCATTCTCTTCGCATTATCAATGGTCTTTTATGCTACCTGCTATATGCCCAAGTTCTTCCCATGGGCGGAGGGACATCGTCCCGGCGGTGTGTTATGGATGAATGTGTTAAGCTTGTCGCGGCTGATGATGTATATGCCTTTCTTCGTTATAGGAAACATAGTGCGACGTTACTGGAACAGCGCAGAACGCCTGATGGACAGCCGCTGGTTTTTCCCTCTGCTGCTGTTTCTGTCTCTTTGCGCCTCGGTGGAATATCTCAAATTGCACACACTGCACATTGACTACGCCTTTATATCAGCCACCATTGCCAAGTTTGGCATGATAGGTGTTGTGGTAATGACCTTCCGCCACTATCAGGAATATTTCAGCCACACCACACGCATAGGTGAATATATGCAGTCAATAGGACGCCGCACTCTTGACATCTATCTGCTCCACTACTTCTTTATTCCCCATTTGCCGGATATAGGCATATATCTCAACCACCACCAACCCAACTTTGTGGCGGATGTGACCCTCTCGTGTGCCATTGCCCTTGTGGTAATAGCATTCTGCATGATTGTCTCAAAGATAATAAGGGTGAACCCGTTGCTCGCAAAATGGCTGCTGGGCAAAGCCTGACCATCACACAATAGTACAGCATGATACTAAGAAAAGCCTTACTCTGGCCAACGCTCCTGTCAAACGTTCTTGTCAAATAACAAAAATGCTCGCCAAGCTGGCGAGCATTATGTAACTAATTCCTTTTTATTTAGGGTTTCTGCGGAGAGAGGGGGATTCGAACCCCCGATACGCTTTTGACGTATACACGCTTTCCAGGCGTGCCTCTTCAGCCACTCGAGCATCTCTCCTTAACGTAAGGCGGTGCAAAATTATTCAAAATCCGCTTATTTCCGTCAGAACAGCCTCTTTTTTATATTTCTTTAATGAATGACGCACACGTGACGGACAACGAAATCGTGTGAACCTTTATAGAACAACGTCTGTTGCATGAAGCCGGAAAATGCGTTCAACAGTTGCTTCCGTAGCATTGGCTACAGCTTCAGGCGTTATGCCGTAACATATGGCTATACGTTCAAGGACATAGCGTACAAACGAACTCTCGTTTCGTTGTCCGCGCATGGGGACCGGTGCCATATACGGACTGTCTGTTTCGAGAACGATGCGACTTAGTGGTACATGCGGCAGCACCTCGGGAAGATGTGACTTCTTGAAAGTGAGAACACCCCCAATTCCAAGCACAAATCGGTCAAAGCGCAACAGTTCGGCAGCCTCGTGCTCGTTGCCGGTAAAACAATGAAAGACACCTCCGGGCAAGTCTTTCTCGTATCTCCGGAGCAGGGCCACCATCTCATTCTGTGCCTTGCGGCAGTGTATCATGAGGGGCAGACGCGTTTCTACCGACCAGCATACCTGTTCTTCAAATGCCGCAAGCTGTTCTTTCTCGTACTCGCGACTCCAATAATAGTCAAGTCCCACCTCACCGACAGCAATGAAGCGCGTTGAGAACATGGCCCTCATGGCTTTGAGCACGCTTTCATAATCTGCCTTAACCTCCTCGGGATGCAGTCCTATCATAGGATAGACATAACCGAGATAACGCTCGCTCAAAGCAAGAGCCCTTTCCGCCGAAAGCATGTCGATAGCCGGCACGAACATTCTGCCCACTCCTGCCTCCTGTGCACGTTGCACCACCTCATCGCGGTCGTCATCGAATTCGACACCGTCGAGATGCGTATGTGTATCTGTGAACAGCATTTACTTTTCCCTCTTCATCATTTCTGCTACAAACGAGCGCAAAGCTGCTTTTCGCTCATCGCTTACTGCCACCTTGTCGAGATACGTCTTGCTTTCCTCGTAATATCTGCTGATGGCCTCTTCGCAAAGACGACGTATGCCCAATTCGTTGTAGATGGCAGTCACCGCTGCTATCTTTTCGTCGCGGTCAAATTTTTCTGCCTCTATCAGCCGCATCAGTTCGGCGCGGCGATCGGCGTCCGCCAACTGCAAAGCGTTTATCAGCATATACGTCTTCTTGTTGCATGTGATATCACCCCCGATAGCCTTTCCGAACACGGCAGGGTCGCCATAGACGTCGAGGAGGTCGTCCTGCAACTGGAAGGCCAGTCCTATCTTCTCTCCGAACTTGTACAGATTGTCTGCATCGGCAGCCGGAGCATCGGCAAGAATGGCACCCATCTTTGCTGCACATGCCAGCAGTACGCTCGTCTTGAGCCTTATCATCTCTATATATTCGGCTGCAGTCACATCGGTACGTCTCTCGAAGTCCATGTCATACTGTTGTCCTTCTCCTATTTCGAGTGCCGTCTCGGTGAAAAGGTCGAGTACCGGTTTCAGTTTGTCGGCGTCGCATTGTGCCATACGCTGATACGCCACCACGAGCATGGTATCTCCGGATAGAATGGCAGTATTGGCGTCCCATTTGCGATGCACGGTGGGTTTGCCGCGGCGCACATCAGCATTATCCATGAGGTCATCGTGCAGCAGCGTATAGTTGTGATAAGTCTCCAGCGCGCAGGCGGGCATGAGAATGTGCCTGGGGTCGTCCTTGTAAAGATTATATGCGAGCAGCATAAGTACGGGACGTATACGTTTCCCTCCCAACGAGAGCACATATTTTATCGGGTCATACAACGATTCGGGCTTACGGTCGTATGGCAGGCTGTCGATAAAGCCGTTCACCATAGCGAGTATTTCATTTGATGTATTCATATATAATATAAGGTATGATGTTACGTATAAAGCATTACAACTTGAACACTATAGGTATTGCCACCATTGTGCGGCACGGTTGGTCGTTATGTTTTCCGGGTTTCCACTCGGGCATTTTGCCGAGCACGCGCAATGCCTCGTTGTCACAGGCTGCATTCAGCGGTGTTACAATCTTCAAGTCGGTTACAGAGCCGTCGGTGTTCACTATAAACTGCGCCACCACACGTCCCTGTATCTTTGCCTTTCGTGCCGATGCCGGATATTGCAGATTCTCCGTCAGCCACTTCATGAAAGCTATAGGACCTCCCGGAAATTCAGGTAAGTCTTCCACGACACGGAAGTTCAACGGATTCTTTTCGGCATTTATTATAGTAGACGGCGCCTCCTCCATTTCTTTCGTTTCGGCTGACGGCTCTGGGGGTGCAGCCACAGGCTCTTCTTCCGCGTCCTCGTCACCCTCGCCCTGTTCTTCGGGCATGTTGCTGTCCGCGGCATCCTCCACTATGTCGAGTGTTTCCGATGCTTTTTCCTGTTTCTGTGGCAACGGTCGTGCAAGCTCCTTCTGGGTGAGAAGCGGTATAAGGTCTTCTTCCGGATGGATAAGGTCACGCAACAGCTCCTCGTCCATATCGGCTGTCTCGTCTGTAACTGTGAATTCGAGTGCGATAAAGAAGACAGAGAGCACAAGAATCATCGCCATGAGAAACATGGTTGTCCGCTTACCTTCCAAATCGGCGTCCTTGCTCTTCTTTATCTCCATAAGGCTACAAAAGCGATGGGCTGGCTTATTTATGAAATTTCACCTATAATATTCGCCCGCTTTTTGCGTTATTAAATTACGTATTCGGCTTTTGCCGTTACAAAATTAGCGCAGATATTTTAAAAAGCGGTATCTTTGCATACAAATTAGTGTATTTTAGATGAAAAAAGTAGTATTTACCATACTTTTCTCCCTTACTTCTTTCATTGCCGCAACGGCACAAAAGGAGAGCCGTACGGCATACAATTTCCTGCGGTTGCCTGTCAGTGCACACGCAGCAGCCCTCGGCGGCGAAAACATTACCATCAACGACGACGATCCCACCCTTATGTTTCACAATCCCGCACTCATCAGTTCGGTGAGCGACATGTCGTTCAATCTCGACTTCATGACATATATGGAGGGAGTGAATACGGGAAGCGCCGCTTTCGTAAAGGCTGTAAACGACCGTGCCACATGGGGCGTATCTGCACGCTATCTTGACTATGGGAAAATGACGGAGACAACGGCAGACAACATTGAGACAGGTACATTCTCTGCCAAAGACATCATGGTGGGCGGCTCATTTGCCTATCTGCTCACCGACAATATAGCCGGCGGAGTGACCGCCAAGTTCATCACATCCTACATTGCCGGCTACAGCTCGATAGCCGTAGGAGTGGACCTCGGCGTCAATTATTTCTCTGAAGACAACGGTCTGTCACTCTCGGCAGTGGCTCGCAACCTCGGCGGGCAGGTGAAAGCCTATGAAGACGACTTCGAGAAGATACCATTCGACCTCCAGCTCGGCGTCAGCAAGAAACTTACAGGGGCTCCGATCCGCCTGTCGCTCACCATGGCGAAACTCAACGACTGGGACATCAGCTTCATCAATCATTTTGCAGCCGGAGCCGATATATTCATAGGCAACAGCATATACATTGCGGGCGGATATAATTTTGGCAGAGCCGACGAGATGAAAATACCGGAAAATGACAGCGAGAGCAGTCACGGCGCCGGCCTGTCCATTGGCGGCGGTCTGCAACTGGAGCGATTCAAACTGCAACTGGCTTACGCAAAATATCACGTATCGTCGTCATCGCTGATGATAAACGTTACTTACTCGCTCTGACATTGATTATCCAAACCTTCTGAAAACAAAACCTACACAGCAATATGAAAAAAATTACCATAGCAATCGACGGGTTTTCATCGTGTGGAAAGAGCACGATGGCTAAAGACCTCGCCCGCGAAATCGGTTATATCTACGTAGATACGGGCGCAATGTACCGTTGTGTGACGCTCTTTGCACTGCGCAATTCCCTGTTTGATGCCGATGGCAGCATAAAAACGGCTGAACTGGAGAACCGCATGGAACAGATAGACATTTCATTCACGCTCAATGCCGCCACCGGAATGCCCGAGGCTTGCCTCAACGGCGAGAACGTGGAGCGCGAAATACGCACAATGGAGGTGTCGTCGCACGTCAGTCCGGTTGCCGCCCTGCCCTTTGTGCGCCAGGCTCTCGTTGCACAACAGCAGCGCATGGGCAAGGAGAAAGGCATTGTTATGGACGGTCGCGACATAGGTACAACCGTATTTCCAGACGCCGAACTGAAGGTCTACGTAACAGCTGACGCCGAGGTACGCGCGAAACGCCGTTTTGACGAACTGACAGCCAAGGGAATGGCAGCCGACTATGACAGCATCCTTGCCAACGTGAAGGAGCGTGACTATATTGATTCACACCGTGAGGTCTCGCCACTCACAAAGGCTGCCGATGCTATCGAACTCGACAACAGCCATATGACTCTCGAAGAACAAAAACAATGGCTGATGGACAGATACCGCGAAGCAGCAATATAGGAAATCACAACAAGAACATACTTTTTATGCAGCATCGTTTCCGCTTGTTGCGATAATTGATTAAACCCAAAACGGTCATTAACGTTATGATGATAGTATGCTCATAACAATCCAATGACCGTTTTGGGTTTTATACGAAAAGCTCATACCCTAATTACGGATAAAAGTATATGTTTTGGGGATAATAAGTTTTTAGTCTTCAGTCATTGCCGATATTGCGTCACGACACTGTTCCATAAGCCATTTTGGAGTGCTTGTGGCTCCGCAGATGCCCACGGTACGTATGCCTTCGAGCCACGCGGGATGTATCTCTGCCGGTCCTTCTATAAGATGACTGTTGGGATTTACGCGCAGGCATTCGTTGAAAAGCACCTTTCCGTTGCTGCTCTTCCTGCCACAGACAAAGAGTATCAAGTCGTGACGCGTGGCGAAAGTGCTGATATTGGGCATACGGTTGGCTACCTGACGGCAGATGGTGTCGAAACTACGGAACACAGCCGTCGGCGAGATGTGGCTCTGTATGTAGTCTGTGATGCGGTGAAACTCGTCAAGCGATTTTGTTGTCTGCGAGTAGAGATATATGTCACGGCAGAAATCGAGCTTTGCCACATCATCAAACTGCTCGATAACTATGGCACGACTCTCCGTCTGCCCCACAAGCCCGAGCACCTCGGCATGTCCTTTCTTTCCGAATATAACAATTTGTGCCTCCTCCGAAGGTTCCGTTTCATCGCAGGTGTTGCATTTAGGTAGGGCGTTGCGGGCTGTCTGCATCTTCTCATACTGCGTCTTTATGCGGCGCTGGAGCTGCAACACCACGGGGCATGTTGCGTCTATTATCTCGATATTGTTGCGTCTGGCAAGCTGGTAGGTCTCTGGTGGCTCACCATGGGCACGCAACAGCACCTTCACGTCGTGCAGATTGCGCATGTCATCGTGATTGATGGTGATAAGTCCAAGTCGTCTCAGGCGCTCACACTCCATTCCGTTGTGAACGATATCACCCAGACAATAGAGCGTATTGCCGGACGCAAGCTCTTCTTCTGCCTTCTTTATGGCTGTGGTGACACCGAAACAGAATCCGCTGCCACTATCAATCTCTATCTGAAGCATATGTCATGAAATTGTTGGTGTGACTGCATCAGCGACTGATAAGCTCGAAATACATGTCGAGAAGGTCTTTTGCCGCGGCAAAACTCGTCTTCTCACCGTTTAGGACGATGCGCTCCGAGTCTTTCAGACGTGACTGTATCACTGCGTTGTTGTAGAAATGGTTGCGCAGATGCTCGTTAATGCTCTCATACATCCAGTACTTGCTCTGCTCGTTACGGCGGTATTCAAAGTACCCGTTATGTTTCACGAAATCGATATACTCATATACCATGTCCCATATCTCTTTTATTCCCGTGCCATAAAATCCGCTGTAGCATAGCACCTTGGGCGTCCATCCGCTCTCGGGCATGGGGAAGAAGTGGAGAGCGTTACGGAAACTCGTGGCGGCAAGGTGACACTTGTCCACATTCTCTCCGTCGCACTTGTTTATGACGATGCCGTCGCTTATCTCCATGATGCCTCGCTTTATGCCCTGCAGTTCATCGCCGGTACCGGCAAGCTGTATCAGCAGGAAGAAGTCCACCATTGAGTGGCACGCTGTCTCGCTCTGCCCCACTCCTACAGTCTCTACGAATATCTTGTCGAAGCCGGCTGCCTCGCACAGTATTATTGTCTCGCGGGTCTTGCGGGCAACACCGCCGAGCGAACCGGCTGAGGGGCTGGGACGTATGAACGAATCGGGATGCTGAGCGAGCTTCTCCATGCGGGTCTTATCACCGAGAATGCTGCCTTTGGAGCGCTCCGAACTGGGGTCTATGGCAAGTACGGCGAGTTTGCCGCCATGCTCTTTCAGCACGTGTACGCCGAACTCGTCGATGCTGGTGGACTTTCCGGCTCCGGGCACGCCGCTTATACCTATCCTTATAGAGTTACCGCTGTAGGGAAGACACTTTTCTATCACCTCCTGCGCCTTGCACTGATGGTCGGGATTGACGCTTTCCACGAGTGTTACCGCCTGGCTTAGCACCGTGACATCGCCTCTTACTATTCCCTCTACCATCTCGGCTGCCGACAATTCGCGGCGTCTGAAACGCGAACGCTTGAGGTAGGGATTGATGATGGAGGGCTGTTCTACTCCGTCATTGACGGTAAGTCCCTTATATTCGGCATTGTTTTCGGGATGTTCCATATTGTTATATGAGTAATTTGTTCTTTATTTGACCTGTTATAACGTCTTGCTGTTGATTTTGATCACCACCTTCGACCTGTCGGGGTCGTTGGTTATCATCAGTACACGCGGCTTTGTACGCTGCTTCTTCAGTTCGTTGCGCATGGCTGTAATCTTCATTTTGGTGGATTCTCCCGGCTTGAGCTCACGCTTTCCGAGCGTCACCTTGAGACCGCCGGTGAACATCTGCAGCGAGGATATCTTCAGATCGGTACGTCCGTTGTTCGTTACCAATATCTCCGCGCTCTTCTTTGCCTTGCCTTCAAAATCGATATCGAGTGAATCGGAAGACAAGACAAGCTTCGGAGTGTATTGCTTCTGACTTTCTGTAAGCCCGACAAAGCCCGGCAGAAGCACTGCCGAGACAGTGATTTCGTTGTCGGCAGAAATTGTTTCGCCAAGATTGCGTGCAAGGTAAATGCTAGTTTGTGTAAGTCCGTAATCGCGCAGTTTGGCTGAATTGAGCGTCAGAACAATGCGTCCGGAGCGTCCCGGAGATATCTTCGAGGGTGTAACGGTAGCCGAAAGATACGGGGGAAGGTGCATCATCGTCGGATTGAACACCGTAGTGCCTGCATTGAGGACGTAAATCTCCTGCATGGGCATCTCGCCCTTATTCACATCGTCAAACTCCACGGCGTTGCGGTCGAACATCAGGTCGCCGAAAGCAAAGGGATAAGAGCCTGTGTAATCCTGCAACTCCGCCATTACTATTCCCTTCATGTTGAGATAGACGGGCGTTTTGGAGCCGTTGCTTATTATGCAGACGCTCTTGTCGAAATGTCCCAGCTGTCTGGCGTCGTAGGTAAGGTGGAGCTCGAACGTAGCGCCGGCGTGTATATCTTCGCGCGGATAGTCTGCAGCCGTGCAGCCGCAGCTTGTCTTCACATCCACGATTTTTAGTTTTTTGTTTCCCTTGTTCTTCAGTTCGAATTTTGCCGTGACGGGCTTGTCGAAAGCCACCGTTCCGCAGTTTACTGTAGGCTTCGTCACAACGAGGCGCTGTGCCGTTGCGGGCAGCCACGTCACTATTAGCAGTGAGGATAGTATGATTGACTTTTTCATATATAGCTTATTGTTTCACGATTATGGTGTCCGACTTTGCCGTTGCCCGATATTCGGGTGCATATGCACAGCCTGCCATACAAGTGCCGGTGGCGTAAGTTCCGGCTCTGTCTATGTAATATTGTGTCTCAACCACATGTTTTCCCTTAGGCATACGGTTGAAATAATAGTATGTAGCATTGTCTTTCGGCGAGCAATATGCACCGTTTCGGTAACCGCTCAACTGGCTTACCGGCTCCATGCAGGCGGCACGGCGGTCGGCTATCTGCACGAAGTCGAGGTCGTGTGCTGCTTCTATTGTTATGCGCACGGTTATCCGGGAGCCGACGGCAAGTTCCTTTTCTGACGATATTATCTCTTTCTTGATGCTGATGCCTGCCGATGATGTTTCTATTTCAGCAGTATTCTGCACGAAACGGGCATATACAGCGCCCCACGAAGTGCCTTCGGAGGTCTTGGTGAACGTGAGCTTCTTGCCTGTCGGCTCATCTACCGATGTCTTCACGTAGCCTATGCCTGCAGTGGCGCCGGGCAGGTTGAGTTTCCTGCCGTCAATGGTCACCTTGACATTCTCTTTGGTGTCAAGCACGCTCATATTGCCGTTGAGGAAAGCGTAAACGGCATTCACGCTGCTTATCGGGGTATCCCATGCCTGCGTGCGTTTCTCTTGAAGTAGCCAGCGGCGCATCTCAGTGATGGTGGCTGCATCGTCGGGGGTAATCTTCGCGATGGCTTCTATGGCTGCAACCTGCGTGGGAATGCGGTAGTCGCACCATGAATAGGCGGCACGGCGGGTATCGTAATAGCGTCCTATTGTTTCGTCGTTCACCGTATACTCTTTCAGGCTCTTCACGTATTCGCGGCTCTTCACGGTCTCTCCGTTGCCGGCGAGGACTACTGCAGTCACGGCCTTGTCGTAAATGCTCTGACTGCCAATTTCTTTTTTGAGCAAGCCGATAAGGTATTTGCTTGCAGCCTGCACTTCCGCCGACTGTTTCCTGCCGTCGAGGACGCTCATATAAAGGAAGCGGAGTGCCGTTGTGCCGGGGAAGGATGGCTTGACGCCGCGTTTTTCTTCTGCCTTCATCTTTTTAACATCGCTGACCAGCTGCCTTCCCATATATTTGAAGGCGCGGTCGAGCATGGATGCAGTGGACTGGTTCTTGCCTGCCATTGCGTTGAGACGTACAAGCATCTGGCTCACTTCCGTCGTCATCGTCATGCTGCCCTCCATACCTTTCCACCAGCTCCACGAGCCGTCGGCATTCTGCAACGAAGCGAGCTTTGATGAGAGTGCTGACAGGCGAGCAGCTATCGTATTAGTGTCGAAGAAGTCGGCAAGACGCTGTTTCTGTTCTGTCTCACTGTCGGAATCAACGACCCATGGTGTTTCCGCGAGCACAATATCCTTCAGTTCGCTGTTTCTTGCAAGGGGCGATGTGAGCGAAACGGCATCTGAGGCTTCACGCTTCCACTGTTCGAAGACAGACTTCAGCCTTGCATTTCCGGCTGTTATGGCTGCAGCCACGCCGTTGGCATAAAGTGCCGACGCCAGCGATACGGCATTTTCGCCATCGGGAGTGCCCACCGAGGGAAGCGCCTGAAGCATGAGCCACGCCGGATTATTGGTATATTCGATGGTGAGCGCACTCTTTTCCACATTCTTGGGGAAGAGTTCGTTGAGCGCGATGGTCTTCGTTCCGGCCTCTGTCTGACTGAAAGGTGCTGTCACGATGACTGTTTCCTTATCGGGCAGGACAGGAAGATAATGCTGTTCGCCGTCACTGAATCTCTTTCCCGTTGCCGTGACACGACATATATATAAGGTACGCGCGCGAGGCGGCTGACACTCGAATGTCACTACGTGTGTCTCGCCTGCATTGACACTGAACGGCTGTTCAACGGAGCACACTACCTTCTCCGTTTCCGGATCAAGCAGCTGGAGCCTGGCTTTTCCTGCATCGGGCGCCGTGCCGGTGTTGAATATGCGTGCGGTTATCTGCACCTTGTCGCCACGGCGTACAAAGCGCGGCACATTGGGCTGTACCATCAGCTCCTTGCTTGCCACGGCTTCAGCGGTGAGGCTGCCGTACTTCATGTCGGCAGTATGTGCAAAACCGAGGAAGCGCCACGTTGTAAGACTTTCGGGAAGAGTGAACTTCAAGGTCACATTTCCCGACTTGTCAGTATGTGCTTCGGGGAAGAAGAATGCGGTTTCGTTGAGATTCTCGCGCATCTGGACGCCTCCGTCTGCAGACGATGAGGCATCAGCAGCCTCATCTGACGATTCTTCTACAACTTCTGCCTTGTCTTCCATCTTGTTGGCAGCGACTGCTCCGGCTGCCGGCGCGGCTGACGAAACGGATTTTTCCTTCATCATCAGCATGCCGCGAGACTTATAATCTAATGTATAGAAGAGTTTTCTGCCTAAGTCTGCCATGGGGAACAGAGTGCCGTCCATGCGGCTCGGCGCAAAGTCCTTGTAGAGTAGATATTTGAAATTCTGCGTGGCGCTGATGTACAGAATCATGTTTGGCGTGGTGTTCCACGAGACATAAGGAATGTTCAGCGACGGATTTATTGAGAAATTCCAGTCGTTCGACTTTATCATGTCGAGCGATTTGTCGTACAATGAAGCAATGAGACGCGCCGATGCCGGCTTTCCGTCGGGCGTAGACACGCTTAGCGTCCACTCTTCTTTCTGCCCCGGCGTGAGACGGTCACGGAAGGTCTGCCACTTCAGCTGCAAGCGTCTGTCGGGCAAGGGTCGGCTCACGGTGGCGGTGTGTGTGTGGCACGTGCCGTTCTTAACCCATGCATAAGTTACGGCAATGCCGTCAGCATAGTCGTCGCTGTATGTAAACTTACGGTTTATAAGAGAATTGCTTGTCTCCACGCTTCCTTTCTCGACTACTCTGTTGCCCGATATTATGCTGTAAACAATGTGCATACCGGCGGCCGATGAGCCAACCTGCAGAGTGACCGGGGTACCGTCGGCAGGAAACTGCGACGAAGACAGATAGAACCAGTCGTCTGTCTCGACGGCGGGCACTGTGTCGTCAAGTCCGAAGACTGTAAATTCACGGTCGATGGTATCGCTGTCGCATACGGCGTGCAGACGATGTCTGCCGGATGCGAGACGTTCCGGAAGCATGAATGGTATGCCTGTATGGGCTGCCGTGGCTATGGGCTTCCCGTCTATAGAGAAGTTCACATCGGTAGAAATGTCCATGCCTGCCATGTTGCGTAGGCGGAAAGTGACAGACTTCAAACTGTCGGCGAGCACCTTTTCGGGCAGGTCGCAACTGAAAGCCGTGGCTCTGCTGCCCAGGGGCACCGACATTACGGCGTTGCGCGTCTCGCCGCCGACATCGGTAACATCTGCTTCAACGACGAAGTTGTAGAACATGGGCATCACGCCAATTTCCTCCGGCAGCACCATCGGTATCTCCACGACAAACGTTCCGTCGGCATCGGTCACCGTCTCCCTCGATGCCACCGTCTCCTCGCGCTGTGCAATGGCATTGCCATAAGCGGCATATCGCCACCATAACGACGGACGACGGTTCACCTTATATTTAACCTTTGCTCCCTGCACCGGAACACCGGCAAACGTATGCGCCTTTGCCCTCACCATAAGCGTGTCGCCACTATGATATTTGGTATTGATGTCGGGAAAATCTACCTCAAACGTCGGTCGCTTGTACTCCTCTACCCTAAGCGTCTTCGTCTCGGTGTCGGTGACAATGAAGAAGTTGCCGCTGAGCATGTCGGCAGGCAGGGTAAATTCGGTAGAGCATGCACCGAATTCGTCGGTGACAAGTTCTCTTTCGGCTACCGTCTTGAATACGGCGTTGCGCAGAGCTAACTTTACCGTAGCCTTCGCCACCGTATTATATTGCGTGGGCGAGACATTGTCGTACACAAGAGCCGACACTCTCACCGTCTGACCGGGTCTATATATGCTGCGGTCCGTGAACACTCGCACCGACTGCCGCACCTTTCTGTTTTCGTAATAGTTGAATTTTCCGTATACATACAACGGCAACGAAGCCTTGTCGGCATCAGTAAAGGCATACACCTGCAACCGCTGACGGTTTGAAACATCATACAACGCCTCGCCGTCATCATTGCACGTGAGCTTTGCCAGAGGCTGCGCGCCATCGGAGGCCCTGGCACTGAAGATGTGGATAGAGGCTCCATTCAGGGGCTTTCCGTCGGTGGCGTCCAGGGCTACAAGCCTCAACTTGTCGCCCGGCAGCTTCTGCGCCATGCAGAACACGTTGCTCACATAGAACAGGCTGCGCTCTACGGCTGTTGCCGGCGATGTTTCCACTTCCATCATATAGACGCCTGCCGGCAGTGTGCCGAGGGTTACGGAATCTTCGAAAAAGAGGTAGGGCGGATTGGCTACGTATGTTCGTGTGAGCTTTCTGTCAGGAAGTTCCGTGAGCAGAGGCTTCAATGCCTTGTAATCGGTTTTGGAACTCACATTCCACTGCTTGCGCGCGGTGGTGGCAACACTGTATATCCTGACCGTGAGCGACGAGATATTGCGCAGGCGTTCGAGTTTCAGCGTCTGCGTCTCGCCCGGCAGCCACATCTTCTCTGCAAGATGTGCGCTGAACGATGCACACGTAAGTTCCTTCTCTGCATTGCGCAACTTGCTCGAACCTTGCCAGTTGCCCCACTTATCGAGTGCATAATGGATATATTTTATCTTGTCCTCGACGGTGACATCATGACACTCGGTCATGAAGTTATAACGTTCTATGGCTGCCTCGCAGGCTATATCTATATCGCTATAAACGTGAGTGATAGAGTCGAGCGAGCGTATATATTCCGACTTTTTAAGTCCGTGGCTGCCCGACGGACGGTGCTTGCGCAGCAGTTCCAGTCCGGTTATGCAGGCGGCGGAACGCATGCCGGCCTCCCGATACCACTTCCAGAGGGTGTGGAAGTCTTCCACCTCATAGCCTACCACGCTCAACATGTCGCCTCCAAACACCGAGGCGTTGTAGCCTTTCACCACAAAGGGGTCGAAATCGGAAGCCGAAGATGCCGACAGAGCCTGAGGATTTGACATGGCTGCGGCACGATAGCGTGAGGCATACGCATTGGCACTGTCGAGCGATGCAGCATTGCCGGTATATATTCTGTATAGGACGGCATCATAGACAGCTTTAATCACCGCATCGGTTGCTGCCTTCTCGGCGTTCTGAAGCTCTGCAACGGCAGGTTTCAGCGAATCGGGCGACACCTGCACAAGCACAGCAACGCGTTTGAGTTGTGCCTTGAGCAACTGTCCGTATGCCTTTTCCTGCGACGCTTTCTGTTCTATACGGCGAAGCACATCCATCTGTGTGCGTGGCAGGTCCTTGCTTTCGGCTTCCTTCTCGCGGTTCCACAGATTATCGAAGGTCTGCGACTGTGACTTTGTCGGAAACAGCACTGACAGCATGAGTAGGATGAATGCTATATATACGTTATAATGTTTTTCTCTCATAATCACCCGATCTACATCAACGTGTGTCCTTTGAAATGTAAGTGTCTGTAAGTTTGATGATTGGCGGAAATTGCAGTAACTTTATACTATTCTATTACAAAGATTTACAGACAATAATCGCTACTATCACCGAGGACAAAGTTACTGAATTATTTTGTATGGCAGATGATTTCTACAAGTATTTTGATACCATAACGGAAAAATACACAATGAAATATGATAACAAAATGCCTACATCGGTGTCAGCTCTTACTTAACTCTGCCTCACACCAGCGTGGAGAGTAGAGCGAATGAGTGCTCGTAACTGCACTTAATGAAAGTTAATTTGTAAAGATATTTGGTCG
>CAMTJK010000047.1 GCA_947072805.1 uncultured Prevotella sp. | reverse complement strand
ACGTAATCGCGTTGCCAAAAAACTGGGATCGTTTTTCGACCCGTCGGGAGCATAATTTGATCCACTTTCATTAACAAATTTTTACACCTAGAATGCCGGATTTAAAAATGTTAAATTCGACCAAATATCTTTACAAATTAACTTTCATTAAGCGCAGTTACGAGTCCATCCATCAGCCCTTCCGGTAATATGTTGGGCCGTATCGTAGACGGCATAGCTGACTATGCTGAGACAAGACTGCTGCAATCTGGCACTCAGACAGACTAAAGTGACGTGAAATCCAATACATATTTATAATTTTATCTCTGTCAGCTTTTTGTCACTAAGCATATTCACATGGGTTCTGGCATGCTTCACAGACAGAAACCACGCTATTTTTTAGCACTTAAAGCACTCAAACGTTGGATATTGCAGAAAAAATGCCTATTTTTGCAATGGACAAAAAAGCCCCTAAAACCTATTTCGGATTTCATTTGCGCTCATTCGCACTGTCCGATATATAAAAATTTGAATTATGAACGGAGATAAACAGCAATACATCAGATTTGACTGGGCAATGAAACGCCTCCTGCGTGACAAGGCCAACTATGGTGTGCTTGAGGGACTGATAACAACACTGCTCGGTAAGCCCATACACATCAACAAACTGCTAGAAAGCGAAAGTAACTGCGACAGCATGGAGGACAAATACAACCGGGTGGATGTATTGGCAGAGGACGATTGCGGCGAGCTGTTCCTTATAGAAATACAGAACGAAACCGAGTTTGCTTATTTCCAACGCATGCTTTTCGGCACATCCAAACTTGTTACGGAATACATCAACCGCGGACAAGGCTACGAAAACATACGGAAAGTGTACAGCATAAACATCGTTTACTTCAACATCGGTAACGGAACTGATACCGTATACCATGGGAAGACCGTATTTAAAGGTATCCACAACGGCGAGCACCTGAAGCTTTCGCCCTTCCAGAAACAGAAGTTCAAGGTGGATGAAGTGAGCGAGTTGTATCCCGAATACTATATATTGAAAGTGAACGACTTCAACAAGTGGTCGAAAGTACCGCTCGAGCAATGGATATACTTTCTCAATACAGGCGACATTCCCGATGATGCCACAGCACCCGGACTCAATGAGGCAAAAGAAAAATTGAAGCTCGAACAGATGACAAAAGCCGAACTAAACGCATACTACCACCATTTGGACAACGTCGTAATACTTAAAGACAACATAAAAACAGCAAGAGGTGAAGGAAGAGCCGAAGGAAGAGCCGAGGGAAGAGCCGAAGGAAGAGCCGAAGGAAGAGCCGAAGGTCTCGAAGAGGGTAAACAAGAGGAACAGAAACGCATAGCTCGCAACCTGAAAGACGCCGGTACCTCTCCCGAAATAATTGCCCGGGTGACAGGATTATCTGTAGAAGATATCAGAAAACTATAGAGACTTGGCAACAACACAATATTCCTGCGCTGAAGCCACTTATCATAACATATAATCTAACTTTACCAAGCAACGATAATTTTATTCCATGAGCGACGATACAAAAGACGACGAGATAATAGAAGAAAACGGAGCAAGCAACAGTAGCAACGATAACAACGAAGAAACAGAAAACAAGGAGGAGTCGTCTGACGCTACCGAGCAACACTCCGACTACAAACCGGTGAACCGATTTGACGCCTCTGTGGTGCATCACCTGAGCGGAATGTATCAGAACTGGTTTCTCGATTATGCCTCTTACGTCATTCTTGAACGTGCCGTACCTAACATTGAAGACGGCTTGAAACCGGTGCAACGGCGCATTCTGCACTCCATGAAGCGAATGGACGACGGACGCTACAACAAAGTGGCAAACATCGTAGGACACACCATGCAGTTCCATCCCCACGGCGACGCATCAATAGGTGATGCTCTCGTGCAGCTCGGACAGAAAGACCTGCTTGTAGATACACAGGGCAACTGGGGAAACATTCTTACCGGTGACAGAGCGGCTGCACCTCGTTATATTGAAGCAAGATTATCAAAATTTGCTCTCGACACAGTATTCAACCCCAAGACCACCGAATGGCAGCTGTCATACGACGGCCGAAACAAGGAACCCATCACGCTACCCGTAAAGTTCCCTTTGCTGCTTGCACAAGGGGCAGAAGGCATTGCCGTAGGCTTGTCTTCAAAAATTCTTCCACACAACTTTTGCGAAATTTGCGATGCTGCCGTAAATTATCTCTACGGTCGCGACTTTGTGCTTTATCCCGACTTTCCAACAGGTGGCAGCATCGACGTGTCGAAATATAATGACGGACAGCGGGGCGGTGTGCTCAAAGTGAGAGCAAAGATAGAGAAGAAAGACAATAAGACGCTCGTTATACGTGAAATTCCGTTCGGGAAAACAACTTCTACTCTCATAGACTCCATTCTGAAAGCCATAGAAAAGGGCAAGATAAAAGCGCGCAAGGTTGATGACAATACTGCTGCACAAGTGGAAATACAAGTCCATCTGGCACCGGGGGTATCATCAGACAAGACGCTCGATGCACTATATGCCTTTTCTGATTGCGAAGTGAACATATCCCCTAACTGCTGCGTAATTGAAGACAACAAGCCGAAATTTCTTACCGTCAGCGACGTATTGCGCTGTTCGGTAGACAACACAAAAGAGCTTATCAGGCGTGAACTGGAAATACGGAAGAACGAACTTCTGGAGCAGTTCCACTTCTGTTCTCTTGAAAAGATATTCATAGAAGAACGCATCTATAAAGACAAGAAATTCGAACAAGCACCGGATGTAGATACCGTATGCGCACACATCGATGACCGTCTCACGCCGTTCTATCCTCAATTGGTAAGGGAGGTAACAAAGGAGGACATTCTGAAATTGCTTGAAATAAAGATGCAGCGCATCCTCAAGTTCAACAAAGACAAGGCTGATGAACTGATGGCGCGTATAAAAGCAGAGATTGAAAACATTGAGCGCGACCTTGCCAACATGGTGGAAGTCACTGCAAACTGGTTCCGCTTCCTTAAAGACAAGTATGGTAGTGAGCATCCACGCCTTACGGAAATACGCAACTTCGACACCATAGAGGCATCAAAGGTAGTGGAAGCCAACGAGAAACTCTATATCAACAGACAGGACGGATTCATCGGCACGGCTCTGAAGAAAGACGAATACGTGTGCAACTGTTCCGATATAGACGACATTATCCTCTTTTATAAAGACGGCAAATACAAAGTTGTGCGCGTGGCAGAAAAAATATTTGTAGGCAAGAATATCATCCACGTGGCAGTCTTCAAGAAAAACGACAATCGCACGGTTTATAATGTAGTATACCGCGACGGGAAGAATGGCTTCTACTACATGAAACGCTTCTCGGTAACAAGCATCACCCGCGACCACGAATATGATATAACACAAGGCACGCCGGGATCGAAAGTAATGTATTTCACAGCCAACCCCAACGGCGAGGCTGAAGTCATAAAGGTTACGTTAGATCCCATGGCTGTCAAATCGAAACGCAAGACAAGCATATTCCTCGAACGCGACTTCTCTGATGTACTCATCAAAGGACGTATGTCAAAGGGCAACCTGCTTACGAAGAAACAAATAAACCGCATCGGACTGAAGAGCCACGGACACTCTACACTTGGCGGAAGAAAAGTATGGTACGACCCCGACGTAAACCGCCTTAACTACGATGAACACGGAGTATTGCTCGGTGAATTCTTCGACAACGACAGCATTCTCGTGATATTATCCAACGGCGATTTCTACATAACAAACTTCGACGCAAACAATCACTATGAGGATGACATACAAAGAATAGAGAAATACGACAAGAACAAGATTTGGACTGCCGTCGTATTCGATGCAGACAACAGTGGATATCCTTACATGAAGCGTTTCATGATGGAGGCAACCAAACGCAAGCAGAACTACATCGGCGAGAATCACATGAGCCGTTCGGTAATACTTACCGATGTTGCCTATCCAAGAATCAAGGTAACGTTCAGTGGAAACGACGAGTTCCGCGAGCCTATGGAACTTGATGCCGAACAGTTTATCAGCGTCAAGGGCTTCAAAGCCAAGGGCAAGCGCATCACCACATGGCAGATTGGCAGCATAGAAGAGCTCGAACCGACACGATTCCCTGAAGTGCCGGAATCTGAAGGCAATGATGATGACGAGTCAGAAACCGATGAGCAGGAGAACATTGACCCTGATGCCGGCAAGTCGGAGCAGCAAATCATCGACGAGATAACCGGTCAGCTAAGTCTCTTCTGACAACAGACATGCCGCCGTTGCGTCATCCGTGTCATACCGACACTGCTGGCGCAACGGCGTTTGTATACTACAAACATTGCAAACAACATGCAGACACTTTTCCCTTACAACCGTTTCTCCATGCGAAAGGCACTTATCGCTTTGACAATTCTGGCGGCAACGGTATGTGTCATACCTGCCGGAGCGCAATCAGAACAGCCTGACTCGCTTACCGGTAGCCGCATAACAACCTCGGCATACATGATCGGAGGCGGACCCACACGAATTCTCGACACCTACCTTTCGCAGGAACACTTCTCCGGCAACGGCATTACTTTTCTCGCCTCTGCCGAAAGACAACGTCCGGGCAGACATTGGAGTACTGTAATGGAACATCAGGCAAATCTGTCCTTTGCCGACGACCGCAGCAATACAGCCGATGAGTTGGAGGGTTCATACGGATTCTTCTGGGGAAAATATCGTTCATGGACTCTTCTTGGCGACCGGCTGCTCATACAAGGTGGAGCTATGGCAAATGCCACAGTCGGCTTCATATACAACACACTCAACGGCAACAATCCGGCTCAAGCCAGGCTATCGCTCAACATTATGCCGTCTGCCGCAGCCACTTACCGGTTTACCTTATGGCAGAAGCGCATGGCTGTGCGATACGAGTTGCAGATGCCACTCGTCGGAGTGATGTTCAGTCCCAACTATGGACAATCATATTATGAGCTTTTCTCGCGCGGTGATTACGATCACAACATTATTCCAACAACCTTTGTCAGTGCCCCCTACTTCAGGCAGCAACTGTCTTTCGATGTCAATTTCACCCACCGCTTCACCCTCCGTGTTTCATATCTCGGCGACTACCAGCAGTCACAGGTAAACAATCTAAAGTCACACATATACACCCACCGTCTGATGATAGGCATGGTGAAACGGTTTAAAATCATCAACTACCGCCCATGAACAGTATCACGCGCATATTTTCATTTGCCTTAATAATGGTATTCGCTATGGTTTCGACTGTATCTTGTGTCGATATTGACGAATACGACGATACACCGCAAGGCAATTTCGATGCTCTTTGGAAGATTATTGACGAGCACTATTGTTTTTTCGAATACAAAAACAAGGAATATGGGCTCGACTGGGACGCAATATATAATAAATATAAGGTACGCGTGGACGACAAGATGAATGACGACCAACTCTTCGAAGTGCTTGGCGAAATGCTCGCCGAACTGCGTGACGGTCATGTAAACCTTGCTACATCAGCCGATTTCTCACGCTATTGGAGTTGGTACGAGAATTATCCGTCGAACGTTAGCGACACTCTGTTACGCCGTTACCTCGGCACCGACTACAAAATTGCCGGCGGATTGAAGTATAAAATACTCGATGACAACATCGGCTATATACGTTACGAAAGCTTCACAGACGGCATTGGCGAAAGCAATCTCGATGATGTGATAAACCATCTAATGCTTTGCCGCGGCCTAATCATCGACATTCGCAACAACGGCGGCGGAACACTTACCTATGCAGAACGTTTTGCCGCTCGCTTCATCAACGCCACGACATTGGTGGGATACATACAACACAAGACTGGAACGGGGCATCACGACTTCTCAAAACCGGAGGAACAACGTCTTGAGCCCTCAAGCAATCTGCGCTGGCAGAAACGTGTATGCCTGCTTACCAACCGAAAAGTATACAGCGCAGCCAACGAGTTTGTAAAATATATGAAAATCACAGGTCACGTGCAAGTGATTGGCGACCACACCGGAGGTGGCGCCGGCTTGCCGTTCAGCAGCCAGCTTCCCAACGGCTGGGCTGTACGTTTTTCCGCTTGTCCGATGTACGATAGCAATGGTAATTCCACCGAATTCGGCATTGCTCCCGACCATTACGTATCGCTCTCACAGTCCGATCTATTGCTTGGCAAAGACACCATCATCGAATATGCACGCAGTCTTCTCAGTCAATAAGCCACAATAGGTCATTAGCGTCATAATGAAAAAAATTATGTTTCTGGACAGATATTTTTATGTTTAGAGGGCGTAATGAGGTTCCATTGTAACCGACAACCGGAAAGACAGACATCAAAAAGAAAGTGTGATTGCAAACAATGCCTTCAAATAAAAGCCTGAAGGCTGATTGTCTCTCAACAAAATAAGGTTTTTATTTGGCGAATAGGCAAAAACTCTGTATCTTTGCAACCACATTTGCGCTTGTGGCGAAATTGGTAGACGCGCCAGACTTAGGATCTGGTGATTTCGGTCGTGTAGGTTCGAGTCCTATCAGGCGCACAAAAGAGGAAGATAAAAACACTGATATTAAATCAGCTAATTATCTTCCCTTTTTGTTTTTATCAACCAACTGTCAACCGAAATATATTATGTCAATAGAAATTTTGTATAAAAATAGTTTGGAATCCTTATAACAAAAAAGTGGTGCATAGCTTTACAGATCTGCACCACTTATATTTCAAACTATGTTTCTGAAGAAACTGAAACGCCACGCAAGTTTCCCTCGAGGAAAACCGGTGTGGCGTTTCAATATCTGCTCTATTTCACATTTCCAACCTTTACAAGATATTCGGCAATCTGAACCGCATTGAGAGCCGCACCCTTACGTATCTGATCGCCGCTTAGCCAGAATGTGAGTCCGCAATCATCGGCAAGATCCTTGCGAACGCGTCCTACATAGACATCATCCTTGCCTGCCGTATCGAGTGGCATGGGGTAAACGAGATTCGAGGGGTCGTCCTGCAGTGTCACGCCTGGGGCTGCTGCAATGGCTTTCTGCGCTTCTTCCACCGAGATGGGACGCTCCGTCTCTATCCATACCGACTCGGAATGGGCTCTAAGCGATGACACGCGTACACACATGGCTGAACACTTCACATCGCTGTGCATAATCTTGCGCGTCTCGTTGAACATCTTCATCTCTTCCTTCGTGTATCCATTAGGCTGGAACACGTCTATCTGTGGAATCACATTGTACGCCAACTGATGTGGGAACTTGTTCACAGTGACGGGTTTGCCCTCTATTATCTCACCGTACTGCTGCTGCAGTTCTGCCATAGCAGCGGCACCGGCGCCGCTGGCACTCTGATAGCTTGCCACATGGATGCGACGTATATGACTTAGTTTCTCAAGGGGCTGTAATACCACAACCATCATGATGGTTGTACAGTTGGGATTGGCGATGATGCCGCGCGGACGCTTCAGCGCATCCTCGGCATTACACTCCGGTACCACAAGTGGCACGTCATCGTCCATACGGAAAGCACTCGAATTGTCTATCATCACAGCTCCGTATTTTGTTATATCTTCGGCAAACTCTTTCGAGGTGCCTGCACCGGCAGAAGTGAAAGCTATGTCAATGTCCTTGAAATCATCTCCATGTTTCAGAAGCTTCACCTCATACTCCTTGCCGCGGAACTCATACTTGCGGCCTGCACTGCGCTCTGAACCGAACAGCACAAGGTCGTCCATAGGAAACTCTCTCTCGGCGAGCACGCGAAGGAATTCCTGTCCAACGGCTCCACTTGCTCCTACTATTGCTACTTTCATAATTTATAGTTGTTTGTAATCTGATATTCTTTGCGTCTAATCGGCTGCAAAATTACAACTTTTAGGGTAATAATCACTCTTATCTGATATTTTTTTTGCACCTTTGCAGCTGAAATGCAACTCATTTACTTGTGACTATGTCTGACATATCGCACTATTTTCCCATAACAAACCCGACACTGATATTCTTTGTCGTGCTCTGCATCATCCTTTTTGCTCCTATCATAATGGCAAGATTGCGTATTCCGCACATCATTGGCATGGTACTGGCGGGTATTATTGTGGGCAAATACGGCTTCAATATTCTCGAGCGCGACTCTTCGTTCGAGCTGTTCGGCAAGGTGGGATTGCTCTACATTATGTTCCTTGCCGGTCTGGAGATGAACCTCACGGACATCATGCGCAAGCGTTTCCGCTTTATGATATTCGGACTACTCACGTTTCTGGTGCCGTTTGTCATGGCATACTGTGCAGGTATATGGCTTCTCGGCTATTCCAGCGTCACATCACTCCTGCTGGCTTGTATTCTTGCCTCAAACACACTCATCGCCTACCCTATCGTCTGCAAATACGGTCTACAGAAGCACCCGAGCGTAGGACTTAGCGTAGGCTCGTCAATGATCGCTCTGTCAATGTCGCTCCTCGTGCTTGCCGCCATAGTGGGCACCACCGACAACGAGTCGGACATCACATTTTGGGTGCTTTTCGTGGCAAAGGTAGCACTGTTCTGTGTAGCCACATCCATGCTCATTCCGCGACTTACGCGGTGGTTCTTCAGGCGTCATGCCGATGCCGTGATGCTGTACATCTATGTCATGTCTGTGCTCTTTCTTAGTGCCGCAGCCTCGGAGATGTGCGGACTGGAGGGCATTTTCGGAGCATTCGTAGCCGGTCTCATTCTCAACCGCTTCATTCCAAGCGTGTCGCCGCTGATGAACCGCATAGAGTTCATCGGCAACGCACTGTTCATCCCTTATTTCCTTATAGGTGTCGGTATGCTCATCAACATCCGCGTACTCTTCCACGGCTGGGAGACGCTCGGGGTGGTGTGTTGTATGGTGTTCATAGGCACCGTAAGCAAGGCGATAGCTGCATATACCTCGTGTATGGCTTTCCGCATGCCGCTGATATCCGGTCACATGATGTTCGGACTTACCGAGGCTCATGCTGCCGGAGGCATTGCCATGACAATGGTGGGAATGAACATGCGCATGCCCGACGGAAGCTATCTTGTGGATGCCAACATGCTGAACGGTGTGGTGATGATGATTCTCTTCACGTGCATCATCAGTTCGTTTGTGGTGGAAAACTCGGCGCAGAAGATTCTGTTAAGCGAGAAGATGCAGCCCGAAGAACCGGAAAGAACCGGCGACGACGAGAAGATGCTGCTGCCGCTGCAACACTCCGAGAATGCCGACTCGCTCGTAAATCTCGCCATACTGATGCGCAACAAGAAACTAAACCGCGGACTTATCGGACTTAACGTTGTGTACGACGACATTTACAGCGGACGGAACCAGACTGCAGGAAGAAAACTCCTGGAGCACGCCGAGGCGGTGGCAGGACTGGTGGACGTGAGAATGCAGACGCAAAGCAGGCTCGCCATAAACATTGCCAACGGCATAAAACACGCGTTCAAGGAGAATGATGCCTCTGAAATAATAATGGGACTGCACCGCAGGACCGACCCGAGCGACAGTTTCTGGGGAGCTTACACGCAAGGACTTATAAGCGAAATAAACAGGCAGATAATGATATGCCGCATAGTGCGACCTCTTAATACCATCAGGAGAATACAGGTGGCAGTGCCATCGAGAGTGGAATTTGAGCCTGGCTTCTACCGCTGGACAGAACGTCTGGCACGACTTACAGACAATCTCGGATGCAGAATAGTATTCCACGGACGGAGGGAAACGCTATCGCTCATCAACGAATATATACAAAACCGGCATCCTGATATACGCGCCGAATATGAAGTGATGCAGCATTGGAAGGAGTTCACATCACTCTCCGGTACCGTAAATGACGACCATCTGCTCGTAGTGGTGACAGCACGACCGGGAACCGTATCGTACAAACCTGCTTTCGAGCGGCTGCCTGAAGAACTCACCGCCGCATTTCCGGCGTGCAGCCTGATGCTCGTTTATCCCGACCAGAACGGTCAGCCGCAAGATGTCATGACATTCACTGCACCGCAGCGTCAGGAGAAAGAGAGCGCATACTCTACGATTTTGAAACTATTGAAACGACACTGACAGTAGCATATTGATATGATAAAAATACAAGGCATAAAGAAGAGCTTCGGCTCACTCGAGGTGCTCAAAGGCATCGACCTCGAAATATCAAGGGGCGAAGTGGTGAGCATAGTAGGACCGAGCGGAGCCGGAAAAACCACACTGCTGCAAATAATCGGCACACTTGACCGCCCAGACAGTGGCTCCGTCATAGTAGATGGCATAGACACAAGCAGAATGAACGAACGGAAGCTGGCCGAATTCCGCAATCTTCACGTTGGCTTCGTGTTCCAGTTTCATCAGCTTCTGCCTGAATTTACAGCTATGGAAAACATTCTGATTCCGGCTTATATAGCAGGAAAATCAACCAAAGAGGCAAAGCAACGCGCCATGGAACTACTTAACTTCATGGGACTTGCAGAACGGGCTACACATAAGCCTAACGAACTGTCGGGCGGCGAAAAGCAACGCGTGGCTGTGGCAAGGGCTTTGGTAAACAATCCGGCTGTTATTCTTGCCGACGAGCCTTCGGGAAGTCTTGACACTCACAACAAGGAGGAGCTACACAGACTGTTTTTCGACCTGCGCGACCGCTTTGGACAGACATTCGTAATAGTCACTCACGACGAGCAACTGGCTTCTATCACCGACCGAACCATAAAGATGCGCGACGGACTGCTGGAGGCACAAACGTTAGTACAAAGTGTAACAGACACAGGAACGGAGGAAGACAACGTGCCTGAAACTAACAATCAACAATGATGAACGGTATTAAACTTGGAGAATATAATACGCTTACCGTTGTGAGAAAAGTGGACTTCGGTCTTTATCTCGACGGAGGCGACGAGGGTGATGTACTGCTGCCTTCAAGATATGTGCCCGAATGAGCCAAACCGGGCGATGAGCTGGAGGTGTTCATTTACCTCGACCAGGACGAACGCCTCGTGGCAACCACACTGAAGCCCAAGGCCGTGGTGGGCGATTTCGCCTGCCTCGAAGTGTCGTGGGTAAACGAATATGGAGCGTTCCTCAACTGGGGACTGATGAAAGACCTGTTCTGTCCGTTCCGTGAACAGAAAATGCGGATGAGAAAGGGCTCTTCCTATATTGTATATGTAACCGTAGATGAAGACAGTTACCGCATGATGGCAACGGCAAAGGTGGAGCGTCATCTTGACAAGGAACGTCCGCAATATCGTCATGGCGACGAAGTGGAACTGCTTGTATGGCAGAAGACCGACCTCGGATTTAAGGTTATAGTGGACAACCGCTTCTCCGGACTTGTCTATCAAGACCAGATATTCTGTCAGATAAGTGTTGGTGACCGTATGAAAGGATATGTAGACCACGTCAGAATGGACGGGAAAATAGATATAACTCTCCAGCCTACCGGACGCAAGCAGACGGAAGAGTTTTCTGAAGTACTGCTCGACTATCTTAAAAACAACGGCGGTCACTGTGCCATAGGCGACAAAAGTCCGGCTGAAATCATTGCCGACAGATTCAAAGTAAGTAAAAAGACATACAAAAAAGCCGTAGGCGACCTTTACAGACGACGCCTGATAACAATAAACGACGAGGGAATCACACTGCTGTGATTCCCTCTTTATTTCGCATTTATTTCTAAAGAATAATCTTCTTAACACGCATTACAGAATGCGACCAACCAAACGTAAGTTGATACAAGGATAAACGGTGATCTTACTCAAAGTCTTGAGTGCACCGCCATCTTCGCCGTTCGTGTCCTCTTCTGTCAGCTGATGACGTCCATTTGCTCCATCGAGGTATACTTTCGGAGAACCCCAAAACTGAACACCAGCATCAAACTGAACGCCAATACGCTTTTTGGGAACTGCATGCCCAAAACCGATGCCAAGATAAGGACGGAAACCAGAAACCTCAAGAGTAGCTTCTACATTACCTGCATCATCAGGAGTAAGCATGTAATCACCTAATTCTACGCCAATACACGGATATTTTAGATTATTAGCTTGTGCTTGTCCATTTACTTGTTCTATTTTCTGGTTTGCATTATAAATACTCATAAGTGAACCATCCTCCTTATTATAGACAGAAACTATCTTCGAACCACCGAAATAAGCTCCTGCTGTGATGCGGAAGCCCGTCTTAAACGGATGGATATCGAAAAGAACATGACCAGTAGTCATTGACAACTTGCCTTCAACCTCTACACTTGGAGGTATAATCTCATTAAACCCGATTTGTTCCAGTGGCGTTGCGTCATATTCTCCCACATCAAGGTCTGTACTGAGCTTGAAATTCGGTACAATATTAACACCTGCACGCACGCCAACATATGGGGTAAGACACGTAGCAGCTTCTATTGAAATACCCGTGGTACCTACACCCACACCTACGCCAATGCGGTTTCCTACTCCGTAAAACTGCTCACTTTGTGCGGAAACAGCCGAGAAACCCATCAAAGCGAATCCGCAGACCATAAATAACTTCTTCATTGCAATCTGGTTTTTATGTTTTTGTCTAATTAATACCTTTGTTTGCAAATTTAGTAAAATTTATTCAAAACTACCGATAATGCCATATTAATTTACCATTACGTTGTAAAAAAGGCATCATTCAGCCTAAAAAAAGGATTAAATAGCATTAAATCTGTGCATATCCATGCAGGAAATACATATCAGACAGAGACAAAGGACGCAATGATTTCTAATTTTGGGATAAAAGAAGCGCGTGCCGGATGTTTCGCAATATAGTAAACAAACGGCACGCGCGTACATTATTATATATTACCGCGATAATGCGGAAATCATCTTGCAGCGATAATATGATGATTAGAATTCAGCCGACTTTGGCGTACGCGGGAACGGTATGACGTCGCGAATGTTCTGCATACCCGTAACGAAGAGTATAAGGCGCTCGAAGCCGAGACCGAAACCGCCGTGCGGACACGAGCCGTACTTGCGTGTGTCAAGATACCACCACATATCCTTCATAGGTATGTTGCGCTCCTCTATCTCCGACATCAGTTTGTCGTAATTCTCCTCGCGCACGCTTCCTCCTATTATTTCGCCAATCTGCGGGAAGAGTACGTCGGTGCCCTGAACGGTACGGCCGTCTTTGTTTATCTTCATGTAGAACGCCTTGATGGCTTTCGGATAGTCGGTCATTATTACCGGTTTCTTGAAATACTCCTCCACGAGATAGCGTTCGTGCTCGCTGGCAAGGTCCATACCCCAGCTTACGGGGAATTCAAACTTGCGTCCCTTTGCCACCGCCTCTTCGAGAATCTTGATTCCTTCGGTGTACGGCAGGCGTACGAACGAGCCTGCCACTACCGAGCGCAGACGCTCGATGAGCGTCTTGTCTATCATCTTGTTGAGGAACTCCAGGTCGTCGCCACAGTTGTCGAGAGCCCACTGCACGCAGTATTTTATGAAGTCTTCCTCCAGGTCCATCAGTTCCTGCAGTCCGATGAAAGCCACTTCCGGTTCTATCATCCAGAACTCGGCGAGATGGCGCGGTGTATTGCTGTTTTCAGCGCGGAAAGTAGGTCCGAAGGTATATATTGCTCCGAGTGCGGTTGCTCCGAGTTCGCCTTCCAGCTGTCCGCTCACCGTCAGCGAAGCCTGTTTGCCGAAGAAGTCATCGTCGTATATTATCTTTCCCTCTTCGTCCTTTTTCAGGTCATACAGATTCTTTGTCGTTACCTGAAACATCTGACCAGCACCCTCACAGTCGCTGGCTGTGATGAGCGGTGTATGGAAGTAGAAGAATCCGTGGTCGTGGAAATACTTGTGTATGGCTATTGCCATATTGTGGCGTATGCGCATTACGGCTCCGAAGGTGTTTGTGCGCAGGCGCAGATGTGCATGCTGTCGCATATATTCGAAGCTCTGTCCTTTCTTTTGCATCGGATAGTCGCTGCTGCAGAGTCCGTAAATCTCTATTTCGCGGCATTGTATTTCCACGCTCTGTCCTGCTCCCTGGCTCTCCACCAGTTCGCCGTTTACGCTGATGCAGGCGCCTGTTGTTATCTGTTTGAGTGTGGTCTCGTCAAACTTTGCAGGGTCTACCACTACCTGTACATTCTTTATCGTTGAGCCGTCATTCAGCGCGATGAAGTCCACAGCCTTGCTGCTGCGATGAGTGCGCACCCATCCTTTTACATTGACCACAGCGCCGAAATCCGTGCGTTTGAGTACGTCTATGACCTTTGTCCTGTCAATCTTTTCCATAACATTATTCATTGTTTTGGGGCGGATTATATATTTCTTCTGCCTTATATATTAAACAATAGCAGGTCTGTTATCGTTCCATTTACGGCAACATACAGACCCGCCTTTATTCTTTTACTTATTCGTATGCACCCATGCGCAGGCGTTCCACCTCCTCCTCGGTGAGGTATCGCCAGTCGCCGCGGCGCAGGTTCTTCTTTGTCAGTCCGGCGAAGAGCACGCGGTCGAGTTTAGTCACCTTATATCCAAGACTTTCAAATATGCGGCGCACTATGCGGTTCTTTCCGCTATGAATCTCGATGCCCACCTGTTTTCTGTCCACGGGGTCTGCATATTCCACTGCGTCAGCCTTTATTTCGCCGTCCTCAAGTGTTATGCCGTCCCTTATCTGCTGTATGTCATGGGCGGTAACATTCTTGTCGAGATATACATGGTACACCTTCTTCTTCAGGAACTTGGGATGTGTGAGCTTGCTTGCCAGGTCGCCGTCGTTGGTGAGCAGCAGCACACCCGTGGTGTTTCTGTCGAGACGTCCTACGGGATATATACGCTCCGAGCATGCGTTCTTCACGAGGTCCATTACCGTCTTGCGCTGCTGCGGGTCATCGCTTGTTGTCACGTGATCTTTCGGCTTGTTGAGCAGCACGTACACCTTCTTCTCAAGGTTTACCGGCTGGTCGTGGAATTTTATCTCGTCCGTGCGCAGTACCTTTGTGCCGAGTTCGGTAACGACGTTGCCGTTCACGGTTACAACGCCTGCCTGTATGAATTCGTCAGCCTCGCGGCGACTGCACACACCGGCATTGGCAAGGAACTTGTTCAGACGGATGGGCTCCATCGGGTCATAGTTTTCCTCCTTGTACTCGATGCGTTTCTTCATGCTGTACTTTGCGTTCGGGTCGTAGTCGGCAGTACGCTGACGATATCCTCCGCGCTGTTGCTGACCGTAACCGCCGCGATTGTTGTTGTAACCGCCGCGCTGCTGTCCGTAGCCGCCGCGTTGCTGGTATCCTCCGCGCTGCTGGTTGTATCC
>CAMTJK010000046.1 GCA_947072805.1 uncultured Prevotella sp. | reverse complement strand
ATCGTTTTTCGACCCGTCGGGAGCACAAATCGGTTCATTCGCATTAACAAATATTTGCACGTAGATTGCGAGTTTTACATATGTTAAATTCGACCAAATATCTTTACATTTTATATTTTGTTAAGACTCCCTTTTCGTACGGTAACAGTCAGGCTAATAATTACCCCGGTAACGACACCGTAACCTACAAAGTAAACAAGGGGCAGACAAGAGTGTTATGCAAGGTCGTCCTTGTGTCGTTTACGTACGTAACGACTGACAATGTGACACTAAACGACGCCACGGCACACCGTTTGTGGGGACAAAGGCAAAGGCTGCATAACGCAACATGAAGACTATATATATAATATAAGGTATACATTATTATAAAAGAAAGGAGAAATCATGAGTTTGGACAAATTTACAATCAAGGCGCAAGAATGTGTACAGGAAGCTGTAAACATAGCGCAAGGCGGCGGACAGCAAGCCATAGAACCGGTACACCTGCTGAAAGGAGTGCTGGTAAAGGCTAAGGACGTAGCCGGATTTATCTTCGGCAAAGCCGGAGTGAACACAAGGCAGGTGGAAATGCTTGCCGACAACGACATAAGACACCTGCCGAGGGTGCAGGGCGGTCAGCCCTACTTCTCGAACGACGCCAACAGCGTGCTGCAAAGGGCACAGGAGGCGGCACAGAAGATGGGCGACGAGTTTGTATCGGTGGAACCGCTGCTCATGGCACTCGTCTCGGTAGACTCTACCGCAAGCCGCATACTGAAAGACGCCGGATGCACCGAAAAGGCACTGCGCAAGGCTACCGAAGAGCTGCGGCAGGGCGAGAGCGTGAAGACACAGAGCGCCGACGACAACTACCGCTCACTGGAGAAATATGCAAAAAACCTCGTGGAGGATGCACGCGCCGGAAAGCTGGACCCCGTGATAGGACGTGATGACGAGATAAGGAGGGTGCTGCAGATACTGTCGCGACGCACAAAGAACAACCCCATACTCATTGGCGAACCCGGAACGGGAAAGACAGCCATCGTGGAGGGACTTGCCGAACGCATAGTAAGGGGCGACGTGCCGGAGAACCTGAAAGACAAGCAACTGTACTCGCTCGACATGGGCGCACTGGTGGCAGGAGCAAAGTATAAAGGCGAATTTGAGGAGAGGCTGAAGTCGGTAATCAACGAGGTGACCAAAGCCGACGGACGCATTATTCTCTTCATCGACGAGATACATACCCTCGTGGGAGCCGGCGGCGGAGAAGGCGCAATGGATGCCGCCAACATACTGAAACCGGCACTGGCACGCGGCGAACTGCGCTCCATAGGCGCCACCACGCTCAACGAATATCAGAAATATTTCGAGAAAGACAAGGCGCTGGAACGCCGCTTCCAGACGGTAATGGTGGACGAACCCGACGAGCTGAGCGCAATATCGATACTGCGCGGTCTGAAGGAACGCTACGAGAACCACCACAAGGTGCGCATACAAGACGACGCATGTATAGCCGCCGTGCAACTGTCGGAACGATACATCAGCGACCGCTTCCTGCCCGACAAGGCCATAGACCTGATGGACGAGGCTGCCGCCAAACTGCGCATGGAGCACGACTCGGTGCCGGAAGAACTCGACGAGATAACAAGGCGACTGAAACAGCTGGAGATAGAGCGCGAGGCCCTGCGCAAGGAACAGCGCGGACAGGCAACGGCGGCTGCCACGGCAGAGGAGAACGCCGGCGGCGGAGAGTTCTCGCTTACAGCCAAGCTGGCACAGCTCGACAAAGACATTGCCGAACTGCACGACAAGGAGAAGGACTACCGCGCAAAATGGGAAAGCGAACGCACACTGGTGAACAGCATACAGCAGTACAAGGAGCAAACAGAGCAACTGAAGTTTGAGGCGGAACGCGCCGAACGCGAAGGCAACTACGAACGCGTGGCAGAGATAAGGTACGGCAGGATAAAGGAACTGGAAAACAACATTGCCGCCATACAGGAGAAGCTGAAAGCCACACAGGGCGCCGAAGCAATGATGCGCGAGGAAGTGACGGCAGACGACATTGCCGAGGTGGTGAGCCGCTGGACCGGCATACCGGTGACAAGAATGCTGCAAAGCGAAAGGGAAAAGCTGCTGCACCTCGAGGAAGAACTGCACAAGCGCGTAATAGGACAGGACGAAGCCATACGTGCCGTGAGCGACGCCGTAAGACGGAGCCGCGCCGGACTGCAAGACCCCAAGCGCCCGATAGCATCGTTCATATTCCTCGGAACGACAGGCGTGGGCAAGACGGAGCTGGCAAAGGCCCTGGCAGAATATCTATTCAACGACGAGACAATGATGACGCGCATTGACATGAGCGAATATCAGGAGAAGTTCAGCGTGAGCCGCCTCATAGGAGCGCCTCCGGGATATGTGGGCTACGACGAGGGCGGACAACTGACAGAAGCGGTACGGCGCAAGCCCTACTCCGTGGTGCTGTTCGACGAGATAGAAAAGGCACACCCCGACGTGTTCAACATACTGCTGCAGGTGCTCGACGACGGACGACTGACCGACAACAAGGGCAGGACGGTGAACTTCAAGAACACCATAATAATAATGACCTCGAACCTCGGCAGCCAACTGATACGCGAAGAGACGGAACGCAGCGGCGGCACGCTGACAGAACAACAGCTCGATAACATGAACAACACGCTCATGGCTATGCTGAAGAAGACCATCAGACCGGAATTTCTGAACCGCATAGACGAGACCATAATGTTCCTGCCGCTGACACGCAACGAGATTGCCGACGTGGTAAGACTGCAGATGGAGGGACTGAAGAGGATGCTCGCGCCGCAAGGCTTCGAACTCGTTACCACCGATGCCGCCATCGACGCACTCGCCGAAGCAGGCTACGACGCGGAGTTCGGAGCACGACCCGTAAAACGCGCCATACAGCGCAACGTGCTGAACGACCTGTCGAAAAAGATTCTTGCCGGCGAGGTGAGCGGCGACAAGCCGATAGTGGTGGATGCCACAGAAGGACACCTCGTGTTCAGAAACTGAAACAGACAAGCCCCAAGCACCCAATCGGCGGTTGGGGCTCAACCCATTTGGGTTAAAGTTTGTTAGATTACATGTGCTTACTTGCCTTTTAGGCGGAAACAATGTATTTTTGTATATGCAAAAGCACCGCAAGGTGCGACACGACAGTCTGAAGAACAAATTTTCTAACCATATAAAATCAAAGAATATGATATCACAGAAATTACAAGACGCCATCAATGCGCAAATCGCAAGAGAAATCTGGTCAGCAAACCTGTATCTTTCAATGGCATTCTACTTTGACAAAGAGGGCTTCGGCGGCTTTGCCACATGGATGAAAAAACAGTCACAGGAAGAAATGGAACACGCCTACACCATGGCAGACTACATAATAAAACGCGGCGGAACAGCCAAGGTGGGACTGATAGACTCTGTGCCCGACACATGGAGCACACCGCTGGAAGTGTTTGAACATGTTTACGAACACGAGTGCAAGGTGTCGAGATGGATAGACGAACTGGTGGACATTGCAGCAGCCGAAAACGACAAGGCTTCGCAAGACTTCCTGTGGAGCTTCGTACGCGAGCAGGTGGAAGAGGAAGCTACGGCTTCGGGCATAGTAGACCGCATAAAGAAGATGGGCAACTCTGCCATATTCAATCTCGATCAGCAATACGGCAGCAGAAAATAAGAAGCCGCACGCGTCCGGAACATAACGGACAACAGGCTCATAAAGAGATTTTCACACTACGGGCGCAGTGTTCTGACGGACGGCTGCGCCCGCTTTTTTATTACATACATCAACAGTAAGCAGACATGCACATTGCCATCATAGGCGGAGGGGCTGCCGGCTGCTTTGCCGCAATAAGCCTCAGCCGCACTTGCCGACACGCAGACATCACCGTATATGAAAGCGGAAGCAAACCGCTCGCCAAGGTTGCCATAACAGGCGGCGGACGATGCAACCTGACAAACTCGTTTGAACACGTGAAAAGCACTGCAACAGCCTACCCGCGCGGCGAACGGCTCATGAAGCGACTGCTGCGCGACTTCGGCAACAGAGAGGTGTGCCAATGGTTTGAAAACGAGGGGGTGAGACTTGTAACGCAAGACGACGGATGCGTGTTTCCACGCTCGCAGAACGCCATGGAGATAGTGAACACGCTCACACGGCTCATGCACAAAGGGGGCGTAAAGGTGATGACACACCACCGCGCAACGAGAATAAGGCGCGACGACGCCGACGGCAGATATATCATAACCTTCGCCGACGAAAATACGGCTGAAAGAAAAGCTGACATGGTGCTGCTGGCAACCGGAGGAAGCAAGAAACGCGCTCCCCTCGAAACGCTCGTAGGAACAGATATAGAGACGGTGGAACCCGTTCCGTCGCTGTTCAGCCTATGCCTGCCCGGCGACGACATAACCGAACTGACGGGTACGGTGGTGGAAGAGGTCACGGCATCGGTAGCCGGCACGAAATGGAAGGCGGAAGGAGCACTGCTCATCACTCACAAAGGCATGAGCGGACCTGCCATACTGAAACTGTCATCATACGCGGCAAGGGCTCTGCACGACTGCGACTACAAGACAACACTAAACATAAACTGGCTCGGAAAGGAAAACGAGGAGGGCGCAGGCAGACTGCTCGAAGCCCTTGCGGCAAAAAATCCGCGCAAGATGGTATCGACGGTGTGCCCGGAGTGCCTTAACGCGCGTCTGTGGAACTGTCTGCTGCAACGCTGGGGCGTGAACACGGCTCTAAGATGGACGGAAATAGGAAAGAAAGGCATGAACCGCATGGTGAACGGACTGACAAACAGCACATTCAAGGTGGACGGAAAAAACAACTTCAAGGAGGAATTTGTAACCTGTGGCGGCGTGTCGCTCACGGCAATAAACAGCAATACGCTTGAAAGTCGCACTTCGCCCGGACTCTATTTCGCGGGCGAAGTGCTTGATGTGGATGCCATTACCGGCGGTTTCAACCTGCAAGCGGCATGGACAATGGCGCACGTGGCAGCCAAAGCGATGGCTGAAAAGGCATCAGCCCTCGAGAATATGGGTGGCAAGCATGTCGGAAGCCTGCATTAACGACGTGAGCGGATGCTGTGCCGCTTCCGAAATATTGCACTTGTCTTCAAAACTCTGGAACGGAAGGTTCCATGCTCCCATGTGCCAACGGATGGCAAGAATCTCGTCGTTGGTAAGCTCAAGACCCAGACGCAACAGCATAATGACCGACTTCTCGCCGTGACCAACCGGAAAGCGAGAGTAATCTACATCGTAAGCGTCATACTGTTCCCATCTGTTCTGCTCGTCCTTACGCCACTTCATTGTCTTATGATAGATGTTAGCCTTGCATATATCGTGCAGAAGCGTGGCAATGATGATGCTCGCGTCGGGCAACTGCTCTTCTACTTCAGCCTTCAAAGCCACGAGCTGTGGTTTCAGAGACTTCGCCATGCGATACACATTGAGCGAATGGGCAAGCAGTCCGCCCTCCTCCGACAAATGCTTGCTTACCGAAGCGGGGGCTTCAAAGAAGCCCACCTTCTCCAGATAAGCGATAACATTATCAATGCCCTGCCTTTCCGTAGAACGTAACAAGGCTATGAATTCATCTTTCATGGTCGTGCATTTTCTTATTCCATATTATTTGCATGACGGTGTCCAGGGCTTGAGCTGCTGAAAGAAGTCGTTACCCTTGTCATCGACGAGGATAAATGCCGGGAAATCTTCTACCTGAATCTTCCATACCGCCTCCATGCCGAGCTCCGGATATTCCACACACTCTATGCTCTTGATAGAATTCATAGACAGTACGGCTGCCGGACCTCCAATGCTGCCAAGGTAGAAGCCGCCATGCTTGTGGCATGCGTCGGTAACCACCTGCGTGCGGTTGCCCTTTGCAATCATTATCATCGAACCGCCGTTGTCCTGGAACTCATCGACATAGGGGTCCATGCGGTTGGCTGTGGTCGGACCCATGGAACCGCAAGGCATTCCTGCCGGAGTCTTTGCCGGACCGGCATAGAGCACCGGGTGATTCTTGAAATAATCGGGCAGTCCCTCGCCGGCGTCAAGACGTGCCTTGAGCTTGGCATGGGCAATATCGCGGGCAACAATGATGGTACCGTTGAGACTGAGACGTGTGGAAACAGGATACTGCGAAAGCACCTTGCATATCTCACTCATCGGCTGGTTGAGGTCAATCTTCACGGCATTGCCCTCGCCTGCCTTGCGCAGCTCTTCGGGTATGAGTTCGCCGGGATTGTCGTCAAGTTTCTCAATCCAGATACCGTCCTTATTGATTTTTGCCTTGATGTTTCTGTCGGCAGAACAGCTTACGCCGAGACCTATCGGGCAGCTTGCACCGTGGCGCGGCAGACGTACCACGCGTATGTCGTGGGCGAAATATTTTCCGCCGAACTGCGCTCCGAGACCTATCTTGTATGCCTCCTCGATGAGAAGCTGCTCGAGTTCCACATCGCGGAAAGCGCGTCCTGTCTCATCTCCCGTTGTGGGAAGATTGTCGTAATAGTGTGTGGATGCAAGCTTCACGGTGAGAAGGTTCTTCTCTGCCGACGTTCCGCCGATGACAAAAGCAATGTGGTAAGGCGGACAGGCTGCCGTTCCGAGGGTCTTCATCTTCTCAACGAGGAATGGAACGAGCGTGCCGGGATTCTGTATGCGTGCCTTTGTCTCCTGATAGAAATATGTCTTGTTGGCTGAGCCGCCGCCCTTTACCACGCAAAGGAACTTGTACTCCTCTCCCTCGGTGGCTTCGATATCTATCTGGGCAGGCAGATTGCAACGCGTGTTCACCTCTTCATACATAGTGAGCGGCGCATTCTGCGAATAACGCAGGTTCTCTTCCGTATAAGTCTTGTAAACTCCCAACGACAGTGCCTCTTCATCGCAATATCCTGTCCATACGTGCTGTCCCTTCTCGCCGTGTATGATTGCCGTACCGGTGTCCTGGCAGAAAGGAAGCTTTCCCTTGCATGCCACCTCTGCATTGCGGAGGAAGGTAAGAGCTACGTACTTGTCGTTGTCGCTTGCTTCAGGGTCGGAAAGAATCTTTGCAACCTGCTCGTTGTGCGAACGGCGCAACAGGAAATTGACATCGCGGAATGCCTGATTGGCAAGAAGAGTGAGAGCCTCGGGGGCTACCTTCAATATAGGTTTGCCTTCGAAGTCGCCTACGGAGACGCCCTCCTTTGAAAGCAGATAATACTCTGTGTCGTCCTTGCCCGTCTGGAACATAGGAGCATACTTGAATTCAGGTGTTGTTGCCATAATGATGATAATGTTTAAAATCCGAATATTTCTTCTAATGTAAGTCGTTTTATAGGTCCTATCTTTTCGAGGACACTCATGTCAAGCTCTTTTTCATCGCCAAGCAGGATGTAATGGAAAGGCTTGCCGGCAATGTTCTTCTTCTCGAAATCGACAATATCGTCGATGGTAAGCGCGGGAACAGCCTCATACACCTTCTTGTCGATGTCGTAGCCGATACCTCTGCGCTTGGCGCTGATGTATTTGTAAAGCACATCCTCTCTGAGCGTACGCTTGCTCTGCAGTCTCGTCATAAGACTCTGCTTTGCCACCTCGAAAGCCGACGGAGAGCAGGGAATGGTATCGATGATGCTGCTGAAGACGCTGATGCAATCGGAAAGCTTATCGTTCTGCGACATTATGAAAGTGTAGAATTCTTCAGAATCGCCGCTACGGGAGGGTTCATCGTAAACTGCCGAAACATGATAAGCAAGACCGCGTGTCTCACGCAATTCCTGGAACACGACAGACGACATGCCACTGCCATAGTATTCGTTGAACAGCTCGTGTAAAGCCGTCTCATCGGGATTCCACATCCGTCCCTCATTATGAGTCTGGAACAAATAGATGGTCTTTGCATCATAAGGAGCTATAAATACTTGGTTAGCATCGGTAACCACCGGCTTGTACTCCTTACCGCAAGGTACGGCAAGCGGTTTCTTCGGCGTCTTGTGGCACTTCGCTATCAGAGAGGCTATCTGCTTCTCGCTGTAAGGTCCGTAATAGAGTATGGAATGTTCGATATCGCTGATGTTGCGTATCATATCGGGCAACATCCGGGGCTCCGCCTTGCGCAGCTCGTCTACAGAGAACGTATTGAGGATATAGTTGTGAGGTCCGTAGCACGCGTAGCTCCTAAGCCTTTCGAAACAGCTCTGCTGATTGGTCTTGTTGTCCTGGCGCGACTTTTCAAGCAGATTGACATACTTGTCGAAAGATTCTTTGTCGCCCTTCGCGTTGCGGATATAATCTTCAAGCAGTGCCAACGCCTTGGGCAGATTCTCGTTCAAGCCACTCAACTTCACGGTAACGCTGTAGCTGCCTACGCTGATAGAGTAGTTGCAGGCGAGTTCATAAAACTGCTTCTTTATTTCAGCCGCGCTTTTGTCCGCAGTACCTATATATTCAAGGTAACCGGGCACAAGCTGGAGCCCGCGCATATCCTCAGAACCGAATTCATAAACAAAAGCCAGCGTGAAAAGGTCGTCCTCTGCATTCTGCTTGTAAAGCAACGGCAGCTTTTTCACCTCCGAAACAGTCATATCACGACCGAAATCGACGAAACAAGGCTCAATGGGCGCAAGTTCGATGGAAGAAAGTTCTTCAAAAAACTTGCTGTTCACATCGCGATTGGCCTGAATAGGCGTTATAGCCGGCTTGTCAATCTTCTTCTGCGTTGTATCGTTGCCAACCGTTTTATATACGCACACGTAGTTATCGACAAAATAACTGTTAGCAAAGTCCACAATCTGCTGCTTCGTAATCTTCTCGATACGGCTTAACTTGTGTGTCTCTTCAGCCCAAGGACGGTTGAAGATGAACGAAGTGCGGAACATATCGGCACGATACTCATTAGATTTAAGGTTCTCGAAATAGTCCTTCTTCATGTTGTTGATGACAGCCTGCAGGAGATTGTCGTCGAAATCACCCTTTTTCAGTCTTTCTATCTCTGCAAGCACAACATCCTTCAACTGTCCGAGCGTCTGATTGTCTGCCGGTTGTCCCATAAAAATGAATGTAGAATAATCTGTCTGCGCATCTACAAAGAGATAAACGTCCTGCGCCAACATCTGCTGCATAACATTCACATCGAGAAGTCCGGCTTTGCCGTTGGTCAGCAGATTCTGCACAACCTCGAGCGTGTCTATCTGACGGTCGGCAGCGTTCTTGAACCTCCAGCCCATAAACATAAGTTCAGCCTCCTGCCCTACCACAGTGGTATCTATATGCTGCGTCAGCGGTTTCTGTTCCGGGAATTCGGGACGATTGACGCCGCCGGAGTTCTTCCACGAACCGAAATATTTGTCGATAACGGCTATCACTTCATCGGGATTCATGTCGCCTGCCATGCAGATGGCAACGTTCTCGGGAACATAATATCGGTTGAAATAGTTCTTGACATTACGTATTGAGGGATTCTTCAGATGGCTCTGGGTTCCTATTGTGGTCTGCGTTCCATACGGATGCGTAGGATAGAGTTTGCTGTTCATGGCATCGTAAGCCTTCGAGCGGTCGTTGGAGAGATTCATGTTGTACTCTTCGTACACTGCTTCAAGCTCGGTATGGAAGCCGCGCACCTCCATATTCATGAAACGGTCTGCCTGTGTCCGCGCCCATATCTCCACCGCGTTCGACGGAATGTTCTCTACATAGCTTGTCTCGTCGGTGGAAGTAAACGCATTTGAACCCTGTGCGCCGATGAGCGCCATTGTCTTGTCGTATTCGTTGGGTATGAAATAACGCGCAGCCAACTGCGACAGGCTGTCTATCTCACGGTAACATCTTGCCCGTGCGAGCGTATCGGTGAGCGTGCGGTACACCTCGTATTTGGCTTCAATGGCATCGAGGATGGGTTTCTCTGCAACATAGTCGGAGGTGCCCATATGTTTTGTTCCCTTAAACATGACATGCTCCAGATAATGCGCCAGTCCGGTAGTCTCCGCCGGGTCGTTGCGACTTCCTGTGCGGACGCTTACATAAGTATATATACGTGGCTCGTCCTTGTTTACCGAAAGATATACCTTCAGTCCGTTGTCGAGAGTATAAATCCGTGCCTTGAGATGGTCATCTACAACCGTCTCATACTTGTAGTCTTTTGCCAACAATGTATTCACCTGCAGGAGCATAAGGCTCACTGCCATACATAATTTAATTCTCATAATCATTATTCTTATCATATTCTGTTCATGAATCAGAACCTTTCAGCCGAGCTTTGCAAGAAAATCGTCAAGCACCCTGTCATCAACGTCACCGAGGGCATATTCTCTTTCGGCATCATAGCGTATGCCGTTGGTCCACTCTCGCCTTGCCGTCTCGTACTCATCGGTTATGCGCTCCATGTCAGCGTCTGTTATGGTGTCGAGTCCGTAATAATCAAGAATCACACGGTAAGTCCAATTCCACTTATAGCTCTCGTAATTTCCGTGCATCATGGCAAAACGTTCCTCCATAGCCTGCACGTCATCCACCGCTCCGTTCCTTATATCGTCGGCAAGCTGCGTTATTTCCGTCTCCGGAACAATCATTCCTCCCATGTCGAGCCATTCACCGGTACCTATGCTGCTTTCGGGCAACTCGCAATAGTGGTCTTTTACGGCTTCGCCCATGTAGAGACGGATAAGCATATTATAATAGTTTATGCCTTTCAGCAACGACTGGTTGCGTATTACACAACCGCCGTAATTGTAGGATGCGGCTCCCTCACCCTGCTCCTTGCGCAGGTTCTCAAGTGTCTTCAGTCCGCGTATGGCGGCAAGAACGGTATACGGTGAGAGCCAGTCGAAGCGCACAATACTCTGTTTCGTATCGCGCTGGCGCATGTCACGACGTTGCCACTTGCCCACATCGCGATAAGTACCCACTGTTATCACGTTACGTCCGGGCACAAGATAGGTGGTGTCGCCAGATGCAATGAGATAAGAGAAAGGCAAGTTGTGTGTGTCGGGATGATTCTGTATCTTTCCCATAAGCATAGAGAAAGAGCCTATCCGTGCGGGCATGAGCAGATGTGCCCCGCTTGCGGTTTTTGTGCCACGTTCCAATGTGCCATAATGCACAGGACCGAGTTTGTAAGCATGATTGCTGAAGTTTGTGCCGGAACCGGCGTTGTAGAAAGAAAACATTCCCCCTATCAGCAGTGTAGACTTGTGATGGCTTACTGAAAACGGACCGCAGAAGGCGGCGCAAGCCTCACCGTTGTCCATATAGGAGTTGGCGAAGAAAAGACTGCTTTCAGCCGAGAAGCCGCTGCCTATATGGCACGCCTCGCCGACGAAGCAATTATCTACACGTGCACCTGAAATTACCTGTGCTCCGGCAGCAACCACAGTGTTTTCGCATATCACATCGCTGCCTATAAAGATGCCTGCCACCGGCGAGCACGCCAACGTACACTCGCTAAGGCGTGAGGCACCGTTTATCTCGCACTCGTCGCCGACAATGGTGTTGGCTATTTCGCGTGTGTTCACTATCTTCACCCGATATCCTACCACTCCGCGCTCATGTCTGCGCGAGTTTACGAGGCGCGAGACAGATGCTTTCAGTTCTTTCCACAGCACCTCATCGGATGAGCAGAAGAGCATAAATGCAGCCATCTGCGAGGTAAGTCCCTCGTATATCACTACGTTTCCGTTACCTGCCTCATTGAGTACCGACACCACATTGCCGTCGCCGAAAGAGGCACCTTCGTCAGCCGATATTCGTCCCACGTTGGCAATATAGCATTCCTCGCCTATATCATAACGGCTTATGTAGCATCCGATGTTCTCTATCAGGCAGTTGTCGCCTACGCTCACGTCGCGCAGCACGGCGTTGCTTATGCCCGAATGGCGCATAAAGCCGTCCTCGAGCTCTATCTGCTTCTCGAACACACCGAGTTTCACCTCGCCATAGAAAGCAACGTTGCGCAAATACTTGGGAGTGAAGTCATCTGCCACAGCTATCGCATTCCAATCGGATGCCGTACAGCCGTTGTGCTCGAGCATTTCTATTTCGTCGAGTGTCAGACTGCGTACGCCGCCGTCATATACACTGCCGGTCATGCTGTCCGTTCTGTCGTCGTCACCGGCAAAGGCGTCCAATGTGTTCTGTCCGTCAATCATGCTTATTGGTCGTATGCCTCGTAGAGGAAGTCGTTATAGGGATATTTCTGCACGTGCAGCTCACGTACTTTTTTATATAATACATCGCGTAGTTCGTCGATGTTCTGTTTTTCGCGTGCCGAAATGAACAGACAGTTGTCTGCCATCTTCGCCATCCATGTACGTTTAAGGTCGTCAAGGGTTACATTCTCCTTTGTCGGCGGTGTCAGATCGTCGGGATCTTTGTCCACCCAGGTGTAGGCATCTATCTTGTTGAAGATAATCATCGACGGTTTGTCAGCGCAGCCGAGGTCTTTCAGCGTATTCTCCACCACGTTTATCTGCTCTTCGAAGTCAGGATGCGATATGTCCACCACGTGCAGCAGCAGGTCGGCTTCCCTCACCTCGTCGAGTGTAGATTTGAACGAGTCCACGAGGTCGGTGGGCAGCTTACGGATAAATCCCACCGTATCGGCAAGAAGGAACGGCAGATTCTCTATAACCATCTTGCGCACCGTGGTGTCGAGCGTGGCAAACAGTTTGTTTTCGGCAAACACATCGCTCTTCGAGAGCAGGTTCATCATCGTAGACTTGCCCACGTTGGTATATCCCACGAGGGCTACTCGTATCAGTCTTCCTCTGTTCTTGCGCTGCGTGGTTTTCTGTTTGTCTATCTCGGCAAGTCTCTGCTTCAGCAGGGTAATGCGTTGCAGTATGATACGCCGGTCCATTTCCAGCTGCGTCTCACCGGGTCCGCGCAATCCCACGCTTCCCTTGCCGCCTCCGCTTCCGGAACCGCCTCCCTGGCGTTCCAGGTGGGTCCAAAGTCGCTGAAGTCGCGGCAGCATATATCGGTGCTGTGCCAGTTCCACCTGCGTCTTTGCCTCGGCTGTCTGTGCACGCATGGCGAAGATGTCAAGGATAAGGCTGGTGCGGTCGAGTATTTTCACCTTCAGCTCCTTTTCGATGTTGCGTATCTGTTTTGCCGAAAGCTCATCGTCAAATATCACCATGCCCACTTCACGTTCGGCATCTTCCTCTGCCTGTATGTATTGCTTTATCTCTTCGAGTTTGCCCGAGCCCACATATGTCACCGAACTCGGTCCTGCCACCTTCTGCGTAAAGCGTTTCACGGTGACGGCTCCTGCGGTATCGGCAAGAAACTCCAGTTCGTCGAGATATTCCTTTGTCTTCTCTTCGTCCTGCTCTTTTGTTACAAGACCTACAAGAACCGCAGTTTCGGCCTTTGCCTCGGATATTACAAATTCTTTCATCTGATGTTATTTCAACTATATAAACGCTACAAAATTAACGATTTGCATCGAATTGTGCAAGTTTATCCACCTATTCTTACACGATGGCAGCGCACGGAAAAGGGGGTTTTTCAAGATGATATGGGCGCAAAGGCATTCATTACGTACAAAAATACCGATTTTCGTACGATTGTCGGTTGCGGATATAAGCGCTTCGGAGCTATTTTTGCAACAGACAGACGACGATGAAGCATCACGACACCGACATGCCGGTCTACGCGAGGCAATACCACTGCCCATGCGGCACTGCAACGCTAAAGGAACAGAGGCTACACATCTTTAAATATACAGCTACACATCTTTAAATATATAAATAGCGATGATCTCAAAACATCTACCAACCTTGAAATTAAAAGTATCTCTTTCTTTCATAATGTATGTATTCTCGCTGTCGGTAACGGCTGCGACAGACTATAACGTGAGAGATTTCGGTGCAACAGGCGACGGCGCAAATCTCGACCACATTGCCATAAACCGCGCTATCGACTCTTGTGTGGCCAATGGCGGCGGAAGGGTTACTGTTCCTGCCGGTACTTATCTGTGTGGAAGCATACGGATGAAGAGCAACGTAGAACTTCATATCGCGGCGGGAGCTACCATACTTGCCGCTCCGGCATCAATGAAGGCTTACGATAAGCCGGAGGAGTGGGAAGGTCCTGCCTATCAGGACGGCGGTCACACTTATTTCCACAACAGCCTCATCTGGGCTGAAAACCAGCACAACGTGTCAATAACGGGGCACGGAACCATCGACGGCAAAGGGCTCACAAAGAAGGATACGGAGAAAGGCGGCAACCTGATGGGTGGAAGCATTGGTACGGGCGACAAGGCCATCGCGCTGAAGAACTGCCGCAACATCCTGATACGCGACATAACCATATTCCGTGGCGGTCACTTCGCCATCATCACCACGGGCTGCGAACTCGGAACGGTGGACAACGTGACCATCGATACCAACCGCGACGGCTTCGACATAGACTGCTGCAAATATATGACAGTGAGCAACTGCAAGATAAACACGCCGACCGACGACGCACTGGTCCTGAAGAGCTCTTATGCACTGAAGCGACCCGTACTGTGCGAACACATAGCCATAACCAACTGCATAATAACAGGCTACAAGTTGGGCTCACTGCTCGACGGCTCATACATACCGGAAAAAGTAAACTGGGTATGCGGAAGATTCAAGCTCGGAACGGAGTCGAACGGAGGCTATCGCAACATTTCGCTGAGCAACTGCACGTTCAACTACAGCAGCGGACTGGCTTTTGAGAGTGTGGACAGGGGAATAATGGAGAACATCACGGTGGACAACATCACCATGAGCCACGTACACCACTATCCCATCTACATCACCACCGGATGCCGCAACCGCGGTCCGAAGGAGTTCACGCACCCGTCACGCGGTGCCGACATACAGATAAGCAATGTCGTTGCTGACGATGTAGACTCGATAGCAGGCATAATAGTGACCGGAATGCCGGGCGAACCGCTGCGCAACATAGCTCTCAACAACATAAGAATAAGCTACCGTGGCGGCGGAAAGGCAGAACTTGCCAAGCGCGAATATCGCGAGCAGGGCACCAATTACCCCGAACCAAAGTTTGCCGGAGCAACTCCTGCCTACGGGCTCTACGCACGCCACGTGGACGGACTTGAGGTGAATCACGTGACATTCCGCACCGAACGCCCCGACTACAGACCCGCCGTGATGCTTGACGATGTGAAAAACGCCTGCATAAACGACTTGAAAGCACCTGTACAGAAAGGCATAAAGAAGATAGTGCAGGTGAATACCGAGAATACAATACTAAACTGAGGGATAATATACCGACCTCTTCTTCGTAGATCGTAATCAACTTAACAATGAGGTAAATAGTTTTTCTGAGGTCGGAGGGTGTGCCAAC
>CAMTJK010000045.1 GCA_947072805.1 uncultured Prevotella sp. | reverse complement strand
TTCGACGTAACGACGATGCGATAAAAGCTATATCGCAATGAGCTCACGTACGTAATGGCAAACCGATGAAATGGTATTAAATCGCAAAACGCGTAACTTGCTGACTATCAGCGCTCCCTATTTTAGATAAAAATCGCTCATTTTCGCATCGTAGGTTACAAATCGAGGTTTGGGTGCCGCTTAACACACGTTAAAGTAAACATTTTTCATAAAAGTGAATAAATGTTATACGTGTTATTTCGCAGTGCTGTTCTGTAAGGAGGTGGATAATCCAAAATAGATATCCTATTTGATTCTAATTCCTACATCAATACCTGCTTGTATAGGATTACCACGTTGTGAGAAAGAACGTGTAATTCCATCGATGGAGCTCTGCACAAGAAATGTGTTATACTTTGTATCACTTAGGTTGCGTCCCCATATATTTATGTTGATTGCTCCTAAATCGAAAAGCACATGTGCACCAGGAACAAGATAAAAATCCTGCGATGATGAGTTTTCGACATTCCAGTATACGTTTCCATTACCACTGACGTTTGCGCCGACCGTTAGAGATTTCAAAAGTTTTCTCGTACTTAACGGGATGTGGTAATCTGCTATTGCACTGAATGTGTGTTTGGGAACAAACGGAACATAACGTCCGCGATAATCACGTTGTTCGTATTCCAATCCATTAGCAGTGACAACTGGTACGTTGTCACGATAACTTCGGAATGTAGAATGTACATACCCATAGGTACAATTCCATGATAAGCGGCCATCATCTAGGACACCACGCAATGTAAGCTCTGCACCAATACTTCTACTACGTCCGGCATTAACCATCATTCTGCCATAGCCATAATTACCGGCCATGACCGATAATTGCTGATTGCGGATTTGCATATAGAAGAGAGAAGCATCTGCCTGAAGTCGGTTGTCAAATAAATTAAGATGTGTGCCAGCTTCATAATTCCAACTTGTTTCTGGTTCATAAGATATTGTTCTGTCAATATTTTCATAATCTGTTACAGTATGTTCGATACTCATGTCTCCCCTCATCAGCTGCATAAGTTCCTTTCCTAATCCTCGTTGTTCCGTACTGAATATATCTGAAAACATTTGAATATTATATCCGCCCGAGCGAAAGCCTTTACTGAAAGTTGCATATAAAACGTTTCCGTTATTACCTACATTGTAAGTAACTCCGAGCTTGGGCAGAAACTGGTTATAATTACATGCATCATTGCCCGACAATATTGATGCAAACCTGTTGCTAACATTAAAAGGACGTCCTTGAACAATACCGGTATAATTGAGTTTGAAATTGGACTGCGTATTGTAATCAATGCTTACACGTTGGTAATCATATCTTAATCCCAATGTAAGAATAAGTTTTGATGCAAGTTTCACGTTGGATTCATGATACAAGCCGAGATTAAGCTGTGGTGTATCAAACTCTCCCGGTACATTATTATCTGTTATAGACAAAGATGATGCAACACGAGACGGTACTCCCATTGCTTTTATAATGGCTGTGTTCATATCGTCTCCAAAATAAACAGGAGCAAATGTATTAAGCCACTGATTACTAAAAAATACTCCGGAAGTGTGCCTCCAATACTCGTTTCTTCTGCCACTCAACGTTATTTCCTGCACCAAGGCATTCATACGCTCACGTTGTCCAAGACGTAAATAATCTTCGGGCAGATAATCCTGATCCATTTGCATCAAATCAGCCAAATGCTGATAACTACTTACCGATGAGAGTTGTAATGTTCCGAAATCATATGAAATGTTTACTGCAGCATTTATCATCTGCCTTTTATATCCATTCATGATGTTCATCGCCGCGTCATGGAACGATTTTGTTTCCTCTTCGTATAAACCATAGGCAAAGCCATTTTGATTTGTGTATTGATAATCGGCCGTTATATCGAATTTCAATTTGTCATTTGGCAGGTAAATCAATCGTGCCTTTCCACCTGCCTCATTCACGAGATCGGCATGTTCATCCAGATATGTATTTTTAAAAAAGCCTCGCTGCCCACTGTAATATCCTGCTGTAGAAAATGCTATTTTATCGCTTGGACGATGATATTGCGCTACCTCAATATTGCCACATAGTCCTGTACCCAGACTCATTCGTATATCAGTTCCTTGATAAGACAATGGATTTTTGGAATATATTCTTACAATACCACTTTCCGCATTAATACCATACAAAGTACCTTGCGGGCCTCGTAATACATCAACACGGTCTAATTGGTAGAAATGACTATTTATTGCGCTTTTACTTATAATAGGCATTCCATCGTAATAAACGCCGACAGCAGGACTTCCTGCACGTGAACCGATACCTCTGACATATATAGATGAAGTCAGACGGGAACCATAGGAGGGCACGCAAAAAGATGGTACAAAAGATGATAAAGAACTTAAATCGCTAATGCCTAATGAGAGAATTTCCTTGTTTGTGACAACATTACTACTTATCGGCAGGCTTCTGAGTCTGCCAATCTCTTTTGGACGTGCAACAACAACAAGTTCATCAAGGTCAATAACGCGTGTTGTGTCAGCAGAATTAAAATTTTCTGTCACGATGTTCTCTGATACAACAGTGGCATTTATCGGTAAAGATATGAAAAACAGAATCCCTAAGGTGATTTTTAATATAGACATATGATTATAAATGTTTTTCATGCAAAGTTATAGCTAACCGTATTATGTTGCAATCATAACATATATGGATTTTACTAATCATTATATTTTCCACAGTGAGGACAAAAGCCACGTTCTTTTATTTCCTCACCACAATGTCCACAAATATACTGGAAACAAGAATATCTCTTATATTGTGTAATTGCATAGTACACATATCCTACAAACATTGGATAACCTACATAATATAAGGTAAATATGCTGAAAAGTATGTAATCAACAGCACAAACAGCGGCCAATCCACATAAATACAGGGCAGCCTCGATAAAGGGAAGACGCCTGACAACATCGTCTATCGTTGCAATTGTCACAATAATAATGCTCCAAACCAAACATAAGAAAAAGCCCAAATGTACAGGAAGAGTAAACGGATTGAGTGAGGGATGGTAATAAAAATGCCGCCAAGTCTCTGCACCAAACAACTGTATCGAAGCATATGTCACTGCTGCCAATGAGACAAGAAGCGCTAATAGAGCCGGATAAAAAGAAGGTATGTCACGGAAATGTACGATACGGGCTTTACGTTTAGACAAGAATCGCAAGCCATATACAGATAAGACAACAATCACAAAAGACAAGAAAATCAACAGATGGACATCTGAAAACGTATCAATAAACTGGGATATGGGATCGTCTGGTTGTACAGATGGTAGCATTGTCACCTCCCTTATCCATCCTTGAGAAACTTGATCGCGAGCTATCTTTACCCATACAGAATCGATTGTGTCTGCAGGCATGCTCATAATGTCGGCAACAACAATATGCTCTCCTTTGAAAATTGTCACAGAGTCAAAAGGTAATTCATCCGGAGCCTGACATACAATACGAATAGAATCGGCCTTAACGACAAAATTATAATTTTGTGAATAATGATGGGTTGTAAAAAAAGATATGGAATCAAGCTCTTCATCAGTGAGATTCCATGCATCAGGTGTGTGTTCTGCTGCATTGTAACAAGATGAGAGGAACACGACAAGAAAGATATACAATTTATTAAATACGTTGTGTTGATGGAAACAATTCAAATATTGCAAGAGTTTTCCAGGCGTATTCTTTACATTATTATTGTTCATCATTCCGTCGTATAATTTAATAATTATCAATAACAGGATTGCACGAATTCTATTTACACTTTATAAATTTGCATATTACAGAGTTTACAATCAAATGACAATCTAAAGCGTCTTCCGTCTGGCAATAATAGGAATAGAGGTTCTTTCCAATACGTTTTCCTCGTACTTTGCTTTGTACAATAACCCAAAGCATATTTTATACAATACCGGCATTGCATTATAGGAGCTTCTGCAACAGGAACTATCTCGTAGGCCGGTGATAGACCTTTCATACTTTTACTTTCATAAAATCTACGTGCCGTACTATTGGCGATGTTATAGAAGCAAGAATGTTTATAATGATTTGGTTGCTTATTTGATTGAACGGTATGAGACATGCTATTGGAGCAATTCGATTTTATGTTCCTTGCCTGCTCATAGATCTCTTTATTTCTGTTTTCCAATTTCTCGACAATACGACGCCGCGCATCAGAAAGTATACTTGAGGGAATAAAATAGTTAAATTCATCCGGTAGCTCTACATCTGTACATTCAAATATAGTATTCCCCAACTTTGATAATTGTTTGACTATGTTATCACGTTGAGACAAATGTGCAACTTCATGTTCTGCATCAAAGGAAACAGAAATTGATTCTTCTCCAATACAAAAGGCTTCCAATATAAAGCCTTCTAATATCGGATATAGTTTAAGTTTTAAAGGAATTTTACGAATTGCCGTCTGCTTCTCAAGCATATTTTCAAACTCCTTGTCATAATTACGATATAATATGACTCCCGAGTGAATACCTAACGGCATCTTAAATGGATAAAGACGATTACCGGATACCTTATTAACTCTAAAGCCCTCAAGCTGCCCATCTTTATTTATGAAACAAATACCATCACCGTTCGAGAATGTTGATGTAGTAGATACATTGAACGAGTTTCCTCTTACCTCTTTAACAGTACCTACATATTCACCTATTGACTTTGGTGTATGTAAAGAATGTATATCCGTACGCTTGCCATCAATGAAGTATGTTGTGTATCCACGATTGAAGGTCTTGGACAAATTTGGTTCAAAAGAATATTTGCAAACACCTTTTGAGGCACGGCAGTATTTTGTAGGATACCTTTTAATGATTTCATCAAGGCATCTGCTATATGCAGCAGTTACGTTCTTGACATATGCAACATCCTTTAACCGCCCCTCTATTTTAAACGAAGTAACGCCGGCTTCTATCAGTTGAAAAAGATGCTCACTACGGTTCATGTCTTTTAATGACAGGAGATACTTTCCTTTTTCAACAAGTTCTCCTGCAGCATCAATCAAATCAAATTTCAACCTACAAAACTGTGCACATTCACCCCTGTTTGCCGAACGGTTAAAGCAAGCCTGGGATGCATAACACAAACCACTATACGAAACGCATAACGCACCATGAACAAAAGCTTCAAGCTCTATTTCCGGAACAGATGTATGTATTCTTGAAATTTCAGTTATAGATAATTCTCTGGCAAGAACAGCGCGACTGAAACCATATTCATGTAGTTTTCTGATTTTGCAAGAATCGCGATTGTCCATTTGGGTGCTCGCATGCAATGACATACTGCCCTCTTTTCCTATCAGGGAGGTATCCTGGATAATAATAGCATCTACCCCAATGTGTTCTAACATTCTTATCAATTTGTAACAATCTTCCAATTCGTCATCATATAGAATTGTATTGAGTGTTACATATACCTTGACAAAAAAGCGGTGTGCGTAGGTACATAATTCGGCTATATCATCCAAATTATTCCCGGCTGCAGCCCGAGCTCCAAAACGTCCTGCACCTATATAAACAGCATCTGCGCCATGATCAATAGCAGCCTTTCCACATTCAAAATTTTTAGCTGGAGATAGAAGTTCTAAAGTAATCACTCTATTTTATTTATGTCGTATGGAGTTTCTTGATATACATAATAATTAATCCAATTACTGTAAAGCAAATTGGCATGAGCTCGCCATGTAACAATCGGTACATTTTCAGGATCATCATTCTTATAATAATTAATTGGTAATCCAACATCGTCCCTTATATCCTTGTCACGTTTGTATTCATTATCAAGTGTTAAAGGCGAATATTCAAGATGACCTGTAATAAAGAATTCTCTACCATTGCGGGCCATGACCATACTAACACCGCTATCTTCTGATTCAGCGATAAGAGACAAAGATGGATTTGCAAGAATATCTTCCCTGCGGATTTCTGTATGACGGCTGTGCGGCATGTTAAAGATATCGTCAAACCCTCTAAATATTGGCAGTTGTGGTTCTAAGGTATGTTGTTTGAATATACCAAACATCTTCTTTTTAAGCGGATACTTTGGTATCTGATAATGATAATACAAACCGGCTTGTGCAGCCCAACATATATATAATGTTGATGTCACGTGTGTTTTAGCCCATTCAAATATGTTTTTTATCTCATCCCAATACGTTACTTCCTCAAAATCATAGGTTTCAACAGGTGCGCCAGTGACTATCATACCGTCAAATTTTTCATTCGACATCAATTCAAAATCACGATAAAACATCATCATGTGTTGAATAGGGGTATTCTTTGGCGTATGACTCCTTAACTTCATGAAACTAACGTCTATCTGCAAAGGAGTATTTGATAACAGGCGCACAAGATCTGTTTCTGTCGTAATTTTTAAAGGCATGAGATTTAAGATGACAATCCTTAGCGGACGAATATCTTGCGAACCGGCTCGAGTGTTATCCATAACGAAAATATTCTCTCTCTTCAAGAGGTCTATAGCCGGTAATCCATCGGGTAATCTTAAAGGCATAACTAATACTTATTTATTATTTCATACAATCTTTACAATACAAACGGAGACATTGTCATATCCTCCGGCATCACAAGCCTGCCTACATAAGGTCTCAGCATCACATCCATTGGATATTGACTCTTGAATGGTATCATCATCAACCATATCATTTAGCCCATCAGAACACAATATGAAGACATCTCCATTTTGGACATCATCCGTTATTTCTTTTATATCAAGATATGAGGCGCCGCATCCTGCCCCTATGCAATTGGTAACTATGTTAGAATGTTTCGTTTGTCCCATCATCGTGTTCAAAGAATGATCTATTGTCTGTTGGGTAAGCAGATTTTCTCTAAGTCTGTACATTCTACTATCGCCACAACTCATTTTAAAAATCATTCCTTCATAGCAAGCAAAAGCGACTAGAGTTGTGCCCATATTCGCCAACCTGTCATTTACATAGCCTTTGCTTAATATAATTTGATTGATTGATTCAAGCCATCCTTTCATCAGATCTTCAAAACCTTTTGAATTAAGTCCACTTGGCAAGTCCCCAATAAAGAAATGAAGATTCTCTAGAGTTTCTGCGCTTGCTATTTCTCCAGCACTGTAACCTCCTAAACCGTCAGCAATTGCAAATAAGAACCGTGAAGATGGCTGTATCTCTATTTCCGTCGTATAAGAATCATTTCTTACATATCGATCCTTAACGAGAATCATATCCTCATTTCTACTCCTGACCAATCCGATTCTGCTCGCTGCAGAAACCTCAAATTTCCTCATAATATACCTACCAACAAATTTATATTAGCCAAAGAAAGCATATCGCCATCCGCCAATTTGGTTACAGAATTAGGTTGAAGCAGATTGTTATTCAACCTCGTCCCATTTGATGAATTCTTATCTACAATACACCATCCTTTTTCTACATCATATAATAATTGTGCGTGAATGCCTGATACATATCTATTCTGTTCAAATATCTGGCAATATGGTCCCTGACGACGCCCAATTATAGCACCGTTTACGCCCGTTATCTTTATTCCTAATGCCGCATTGGTGAGATTAAGAGATGGTATAGGTGTATCATTAACTACATCCATTGCTTCCCTCATCATTGCTCCACAATATACGCAATGTCTTCCTGTACCAACCTGTCCGCAGCTGCTACAGTATAAAAGAGCCTGTCCGCATTGGTCACAATAATGCGAATCATTGTCTATTTCTTCTTTGCAATTCGGGCATATTACCATAATATGATATGATTTACATTGTCCATGTTATATAAAGAGCTTATCATCCCACGATATCCTCTGGTTGTATCATCTGATATGTCTCTGATGTAACTGTATCGGCAGGGATCCTTGATACACGTATCGACAATTGCTGAATTGTTAAGTCAAGCATATTTCTCATTTCGCGGGCATTTCCGAATGACTCTGTTTTGCTAATCACCTTATGGAATATTATATCCATAAGTTTGAACTCTGCTGCAGGTGATAAATAATATTGTTCTTTCGCTGCCATTTTCTTGAATATCGCAAACAATTCATCTTCATTATAGTCATCAATATGCATCCTATGGGAGAAACGACTTGCAAGGCCACTGTTGAGCATCAGAAAGGCATCCATTTGTTCTTTATAACCCGCTGCGATTACTACAAACTTGCCTCTATCATCTTCCATACGCTTCATTAGAGTGTCAATAGCTTCCTTTCCATAGGTATCATGGTCCCCACCAAGCGTATAAGCTTCGTCTATAAACAATATTCCACCTATTGCTTTGTCGCACATCTTGTTTACTATTTTTGGGGTTTCTCCCATATATTTTCCTACTAGTGTTGCTCTACTTACTTCAACAACTTTATTTGAAGGAAGAATATCCATACTTTGCAACACTTCTCCCATCTTCCTTGCTATTGTTGTCTTGCCTGTTCCGGGATTTCCGGTGAGAATAAAATTCATTGACATCTGTTGAACACGTCCAACTCCTTGTGCTGAGCGCTGTTTCATAAACATGCTTTGCACAGCAAGACGTCGAATAAGATTCTTGACAGAGCGCATACCAACAAACTCATCCAATTCATTCAGCACTTCGTCAAGCGGTCTTGCTTTCTCCTGCTGTGCAACTGGCAAATCGTCTATTGTAAGACAGAACATATCAGCTTCATTGAACTGAGTATTGTTCATCACTTCAACAAGTCGCCTGCTTTGTTTTTCTACAGTCTCATCGAATATCCTTCTTACTTCGCGGGCGTTTCCAAAATTTTTATCTCTACGCAAATATAGTTGCTCAAAAAGTCGTTTAACAGCCGCCTCTGTATCGCTGTCTAATGTAAATTGCTTGACAGAAGCCATCTTCATGAAAATCTCTGTCAATTCTCCTGCTGTATAATCGTCAAAGTGGATTGTCTGAGTGAAACGGCTCTTCAAGCCAGGATTAGAATCTATGAAATCATGCATTTGATCTGTGTAGCCAGCAACGATACATACAAATTTACCGCGGTCATCTTCAAGACGTTTCAACAATGTATCTATTGCTTCTGCACCAAAAGAATCATTATCACCTGAACGCAAGGTATATGCCTCATCAATAAATAGAACACCGCCTATTGCCGAATCAACTAATTGGTTTGTTTTAATTGCAGTCTGTCCACTATAGCCAGCAACAAGTTTGCTCCTATCTGCTTCTATAAGGTGTCCTCGTGACAAAATGCCCAACGTATGGAATACATCAGCCATTATTCTTGCAACTGTTGTCTTTCCTGTACCCGGGCTTCCGGTAAAGACATAATGTTTTCCCTGGAATGTATTGTTCTCTCCTCTGCGTATTTGCAAGTTAAGATAAGCTGATAAATTTGTGACTTCTTTCTTTACTTCGTCTAACCCTACCAACCCATCAAACTTTTTCAAACAATCTTTATAATCAACTTCATGAGGAACCTCATAAGGAACATCTTCTTCTATAATTGTCATTAACTCATCATCACTGAGTTTTTGTAGATTACCATCTTCCAATCGTTCTGCTTGCTTTTTACATATACGATCAAACAGCTGACGCATCGTACGACCGTTTGCAAACTCCTTATTGCGGGAATCGTACATTTCTTTAACCATCTTTTTTATTAGGACAGCTGCTTTATCCGTAATAATATATTTCTTTTCAGAAGCAAAAGATAACAGAATATCATATAATTCTTCAGGAGAATAGTCATCGATATTAAGGAAATAATTAAATCTGCTACGAAAGCCAGGATTTACGCGGAAGAGATTTTCCATCTCTGTTTTGTATCCGGCTGATATTACAACAAATTTACCTCTATCATCTTCCATCCTCTTCATCAGTTTTTCCAAAGCTTGAGTGCCTTGAATGTCCTGTTCTCCTGAATTACTTACAGGAGCTAATGTATAGGCTTCGTCTATAAAGAGGATTCCTCCCATAGCCTTATCACAAAGACGGTCTACAAGTTGAGGCGTTTCACCCTGGTATGGGCTTACCATACCCGACCTGTCTGTCTCAACAACATGTCCACTGTCAAGATAACCTACTGCAGCAAGTATTTCACCCAATTTACGTGCTATTGTTGTCTTTCCCGTTCCTGGATTACCGGTGAGAACAATATGCATATCGGGCTTTTCCTGCGGTCCAAGTCCTCTTCCTTCCCTCTCTATGCTATTCTTTACCGAATATGCAATCTCCTTTACCGCACGTTTGACTTCCGTCATGCCAATAAAGCGCTCCATGTCACCCAGAATAGAATCCAACGAACGCTCTTCAGGAACATACCCTTTTATATCGTCTTCTTCTACCTTGTGTACATAAGAACCGCGTGAGATAAAAGAGGTAAATATGTCTTCTGCAACTTTTATTGCCAAATGAGCATATCCGAACGTCTCGTCTTTTGTCTTCACCTGATATTTGAAGAAACGTTTTAACTTCTTATCTGCCGCATCAGAATACATTGTAATACTATATTTCTTCTGTAATACCATTCGACAGATATCGTCAAGTTCTTTATATCCCGGCATGGGGAGATCAAAACGATACTTAAAGCGATTGACAACCGACGGGTTATTCTGGAGAAAATCATCAAGCCCTTTCGTTAATCCCGCAATAACAACAATAGGATCACCATCCCAATGATCCATCTCCACAAATAGTTTGTCTAACGGATTCACCTGATTTGAATATCTGTCCGGCAATAATTTTTGTACGTTGTCAAAAAACAATATGCCACCTTTCGCATCCTTTACATTAGAATCCCATTTATCAACAAACCTTTGATAATCCACCGCATCAACTAACGTCAATTTAGGCTTATGGATAATTTTATGCTGATGAAAATAATCTCTCATCACCTCCGACAGCATTGTCTTACCTGTACCTGTCTCTCCGACAATAATAGTGTTCATACTTAAATGAACATTCTTTACGTCCTCTCGTGAATTGAGATAAGTATAAGTATTCACAACCATCTGAAGCTGCCGCTTAACATCAGTAAGTCCAACCATACGGTCAAGCACATGCTCAACCTTCAATGGCTTACCACACCAACGGCAAAACCGAGCTATCGGTCTGTTTTCTCTATTACAATGCTCACACTTCATTTAAGATGTTGTTATTGTTGGTAAATAGAGGTTGTTCAATACTTTGTTTTATATTTATATTGTCACTGAAAGGCGAGGAGATATTCATGTAAGATGAGTTGAATATTATTAACTCGCACAGCATTAATGCTACCAATATACACCATACGGCATAATGTATAATACTCTCGCTTGTTACAGAATAGATTCTTTCCTGTACGTCATCAAGAATTCCGAATTTTGACCCCTTAAACTTGTATGACTTTGTTTTAAACGTATAATATAAAGGTTCCAACAATGATGATTTTACATCATCTTCAAGCATACGGTTTATGAGTTTTCCATCTTCTTTACTTTCACCTTTTGCCCCTGTGACATGGCATATCAACATATATATCAATGTCAAGAGAATAATCATTGGAATAAACATTGATGGGAGATGAGTCTGCGTAGCTTGCAAGAGTATTACAGGTATGTGTGATGAAGCAAATCCCATCACTCCCCATAAAAAAGACAAGAAGAAACCGTAACCTCTGAAAAAAGCTCCTGCTCCCATTATTGCGGCTGACATTCCGCCTAATGGCAAACATATTGTTATAAATGAATTGTTGAGAATTTGCTCTCGTCCACCACAACCACAAAGTACCAGGAGTATCATCCATACAGCACAAAGGCCATAGAATGAGTAACGCCAAAGTTTAAGCCTTAGCATGGCATTCTTATATCCGGTTCTTATTTCATCGTATTTGCGTGCTGTCTCTTCTTTTGCGCTGGTATATCTTTTAAAGAAAGATATCTGTGCATCGTATTCACCTAATACCTTAATCCATTTTTCCAACATGAGTTCATAGCTATATTCTTCACTGAAATCCGCTTTCGGATTCTCATGATAGAATGTTGCCAGCCATTGCGGGAAATATCCCTGCCTTATTTCCGTACGTATACTTGAACGGTATTTATTATCTATATCAAGTCCATTCTTAAGTCTCGAACCATCCGATAACATATATTCGGGATTGGCTCCTAAAACCCTACACACCCTATAAGCTGCTGTCCGTAGATCGTATGCACTTAGCCTTTCACGGTTTTCCTCGCTATTCAAGTCAAAACATCTCCCCACCTCAATCAACTCTTCTGCCCATCCATGCATCTGTGCAAAATATGAGAATCGTCCCTCCGGCATAGTGAAATCCCTAAGATAAGAAGCGAGTTCGTTTTCATTAACCTGTTGGCATTCAATAAGAATATCACTTAGCAACTCTCCTACTTTTTCTGGTGTATCTGCGTCACGAAGGTCATACGCCGCGTTGTGATCAAGATTATAAAGCACCTTATATGCAAGCTGTTTGGAATAAGGCTGACCCTCTGTCATTATTCGCAACGATTCGCAAGCCATATAATCCTCATGACTGTACATCCAAGACAACAATCTGCCGTCAGTAATGGATTCCCATTCGTCATCTGAAAGGTCCTTGTATCCAAAACAATACACTATATCCTTCAAGGTGTTCGACTTGTATTTAGCAAAAAGAGGTATATCCGGATCTATTTCATAGATAACCCTCAGCAAGGCTTTCCGTTCTTGCATTGGTTCCTTAACATAGAAATAGTTCCGCATACGTTCAATATTGCATCCATTGACGTGCGTTTCAATATAAAGCCACAAATTATGATTGCGGTCCTTCAGAACTTTTGAATATTCATCTGCGTTTTCAAGCATAGACAATACTATGCTATGGATATCCTTGTACGACTTTCCCAGTTTGTCGACATACGGATATTTAGGGTCCATCAAATAGAGAGCGGTAATCAGTCCGGCACGTTTATCAATCGGATAACGGTTCTTTACCACATCCTGGAGCACAATGCTCAAACTTGTGTTTCCGCACTTTTCCAACCATTCCGTAAGTTTACCGTTATAAAGGTAGCCTTTGGCAGCCTGCTCGTTTTCCATGAGTAATGGCACAAGTTCCTTTACATTGTCGGCTACGAGATTCCGTTCGGGATCAATAACGAAACTTCTATATTTCAGGAAAGGAGACGATATGTCTACTGCAGGAGATTCACCCAAGAACCACTTTTCCACCTCTTGATACGTCCATCGAGATTCCGGATTAACAGCCGTCAATCCCATTATAATCATGCGTACCCTTTCCGGTAATTCGTTGATACCAGGAAGACGTCCCTCGTTTTTGCGCTTCATCATCAGACGTTCGTTTGTGTTCAGAGGGTTCTTACCCATCCACAACGTCATCAACGTAATACCGAGTGAATAATAATCAGCAGCAGTAGATATTTCCACCTCACCGTCAATCACATCGTTATACATTTCGGGGGCAGCATACATCGGTGTACGCGCTTGAGTAGTCCTATGCAGGGTTCCATCTTCTGTCATCACTGAAGATATACCGAAGTCTCCGAGTACGAGTTCTGTCTGATCGTCATCTCTGAAAAAGAAGTTACCAGGTTTGATGTCCTTATGTATCAGATTGTTGGTATGGCAGCATGCCAATGCCGCAGCGGCCTGTAATGCGAGGCGTCGGAAGACATTGAAATCTTCATTCAAGCAATACGTATTCAAAGTTCCGCCACGAAGATACTCCATCAACTCGTAATTTCTCTTCTTACCATCAACATATACTTTTCCAAAATCATACAAGCGGACTATCATGTTGAAGTCCATGTTTGCAACAACTTTCAGTGTCTCCGTCTTGATATTGACATTCGGATAATACAACTTCAGCACAAACAGTTTGCCATCACGGTAAACAAGGTATACCTGCGCTTCGCCGGAATTGTCGCTGATGGTCTTCTGGCTATGATAAATGACGCCGTTCAGAACAAATTCATCGGTTGGAGTATTCAGCTGCTGCACAGACGGGGTGCCCACACGGAGCGTTGTGTCGGTATCAATAACGTTCGATACCGAACTTGTTATTCCGAGACCTTTCAAATCGGTTCTGAGAGTGGAATCATTCATACCTATTATTCCTTAATCAGTTGTTTGCTCGGTAAAATTTCTACCGAGAATAATCCATTTCCCACCAAGTTGTGGCTTTGCACAAGCACAGGGACTACTATGAAGGGCTTTTTTATAATTGCACTTCCACGCTACTCTTACACCGGAGGGCTTGCATGCCATAGCGTAATTTCTAGCTCTTACCGGTGAGGTTTCTGTCTTTGTAGAAATACTTTCGAACAACGCAGCCAGTTTGCTTGATATTTCCGCCTTGCGCCTTTCGAGTTCAAGCGAACTCATGCGTTTTGACTCACGACTTTCTATCTGAGGTTCTTCTTCTCCCATATCTTTGGCAAGAAGTGTCAGAACCCTCACTCTTAAATTTTCCATGGCTGTCTCACGCTCACGATCTTTTGCTGAAGTGTAAGGGATTACCTTATCCAGGTCTGTCAGTTCTTTTGCCTTATCTACAAGCTCATTATATAAAGATGTCTGTTTGAGCTCATGAACAAGTGCTTTAGCCTCGTTAGTAAGAGGTGTACCACATTGTTTACAGAATGCAAATTCGTTCATTGTCCGACATACCGGGCATACGATGCCTACTTTAGGATTGCCACATTCCGGACAGAATGCAGCATTTACACTTACTTTTGAACCGCAAAAAGAACAGACATCTTCCCTTATGTAATTATGACATACTTCACAATAGTCGGCGTCTGCATCTATGGCAGCACCGCATCGAGGACAAATTGCAACCCCCTGCACATCATTAGGCATGCTGTAAGGCATCTGTTTTTCCTGTGCCTCCAATGGTGGCTGCGGACGCTCCGGCCTTGTCGTTCTATAAGTAAGATTTGTTTGCTCTATGCCTTTTGTGTTATCTTCGTTTGTCATATTTAGGTATTACTTACTCATAGCATTTTCTTTATACATAAGAATATCCCGACCGTTACATATCCGGATTGTATGAAGTCTACCTTCTGCTTCTTTTGCTTTTCCACAAAATATCTGCCCCAATCAGAACATGGTCCTTTGTCAGGAATATCCTATTTCCTGCAAAGATACAAAAAAAATTATAACAAAATAAAAGACAGTGGGAAAAATACGATATTTGTCCTTTTTTGATTAATAAATGGACCAATTATACACCAAATAATATTTCAAAAGTAGCTTCATTATTTTAATCCCCAATTTGTAATGAGAGCGACATTAGCAGAGATATCCATGATTTAAATGTCTTTCCTACCAGGAAACCTTCCAATGTAATCACTCGACATAATGCGTATAACATTTATTTACTTTTATGAAAAATGTTTACTTTAACGTGTGTT
>CAMTJK010000044.1 GCA_947072805.1 uncultured Prevotella sp. | reverse complement strand
AACTTTAAAATGTCTATAACTGCAGCAGGAAAAAAAAAGACTGAGTAGTTACATTTCTTCAAAGGAAATACTTTTTTATTGTTAAAAAGCCTCTATCATCTCTGTTTTATTTAATACAGCATTGAAATAATCCGGTTGTGCTTTCGCACAATTAAATAATTATTGGTATTTTTGCACAGTAAATTTTAATGACAATGACGGCTGAAAAGATCAGAATTAAAGACATCGCTAAACTATCGGGAGTGTCGGTAGGCACAGTAGACAGGGTTCTTCACGATCGTCCCAACGTTTCGAAATCTGCGCGGGAGAAAGTGGAAAAGGCCCTCAAAGAGATGGACTACAGACCAAATATGTATGCAAGCGCCCTGGCTTACAACAAGACCTACACCTTCCATTGCATTATACCCAAACACGAATCCGAGGCATATTGGGAGGAAATAGAAGAAGGAGCCATGAGCGCATGCGAGAGAAGGCGCGACTTCAGGGTAAATGTCAAAATGATGTATTACAAGCGATTCAGTTACAATACGTTTGTCAAAGCCACTGAAGACAGCCTCAGCGAAAAGCCCGATGGGGTAATCATCGTGCCCTCCAAACTTGATCTTACACGCAAGTTCACCGACGCACTTCACGAAAGCAATATTCCTTTCATCTTTCTCGATTCATACATGCCCGATCTGAAGCCTCTTGCCTTCTACGGACAGGACTCTTTCTGCAGTGGGTATTTTGCCGGAAGAATGCTTATGCTGATTGCATCGAAAGAGAAAGAGATTATGCTGATGAAGCAAATGAAGAACGGCAACGTGGCAAGCAAGCAACAAGAAAACCGCGAAACGGGTTTCAAACACTATATGCGTGACCATTTCCCCAACGTGAAGATAACGGAAGTGAACCTTCCGCTCGATGAAGACAAAGACAAGTACGAGAAAATACTCGAATCGTTCTTCACTACTCATCCACACGTTCACCACTGCATCACATTCAATTCGAAAGCACATATTGTAGGAGAATTCCTTTTGCGAAGTAACCGGAGAAATATACAGATAATGGGATATGACATGGTAAACAAGAACGCGGAGTGTCTGCGGCAAGGCTCTATATCCTTCCTCATCGCCCAACATGCGTACATGCAAGGGTACTCGTGCGTGGAATCGCTTTTCGAAGCCATAGTACTGAAGAAAGAGGTAACACCTGTAAACTACATGCCGATAGAAATTCTGACAAAAGAAAACATCGATTTCTACAGACGCACACAATTATAACAGAAATATCTATTAATTAAATAACTACTAAAATGGAACAGACTATCATCAAAATCAATCCTGCCGACACTGTGGTGGTTTGCCTTCAGCCAAAAAGCAAAGGCGAGACCATCGATATCGACGGCAGAACCGTTACCGTAAACCAAGATACACCGGCAGGTCACAAACTGCTCATTACCGATACGCCGAAAGGCAGTGATATCATAAAATACGGATATCCGATAGGTCATGCACGCGAAGACCTGAAAGCCGGCGACTGGGTTAATGAGAACAATCTGAAAACAAATTTAGCCGGAACACTGGACTATACATACAATCCCGTAGACGAAAAACATGGCATAAAGGACGAACACCGCACCTTCAAGGGCTATGTGCGCAAGAACGGCGAGGTGGGTACACGCAACGAGATATGGATCGTACCAACCGTAGGATGCGTAAACGGCATAGCTGAGAAGCTCGCAGCAAGACTAAAAACCGAGACTGGCGAAAAAGGTGTGGATGCAATATACGCCTGGCACCACAATTACGGATGCTCACAGCTGAGCGGCGACCATGAGAACACACGCAAAGTGCTGCGCGACATCACTCTCCACCCAAATGCAGGCGGTGTACTTGTGCTTGGTCTTGGCTGTGAAAATAATCAGCCGGAACTCTTCGAGCAGTTGCTTGGCAACTACGACAAGGAGCGCATAAAGTTCCTCGTAACACAGAAAGTGGAAGGCGATGAAGTGGAAGCCGGTCTGGAAATTCTGCGCCAGCTGTATGCCAAGGCTAAAGAAGACAAGCGCGAAGAGGTTTCTGTAAGCAAGCTCCGCGTAGGCTTGAAATGCGGAGGAAGCGACGGCTTCAGCGGCATTACAGCAAATCCGCTTGTGGGAGAATTTTCCGACTGGCTTGTTGCACAGGGCGGAACATCGATCCTCACCGAAGTTCCTGAAATGTTTGGTGCCGAAACCATACTTATGAACCGCTGCGAGAATCGCGAACTCTTCGACAAGACAGTGAGCATGGTAAACAATTTCAAGGAATACTTCCTCAGCCATGGAGAGCCCGTGGGCGAAAATCCATCTCCCGGCAACAAGGCTGGAGGTATATCCACACTCGAAGACAAAGCCTTAGGCTGTACACAGAAGTGCGGTAGAGCGCCTGTAAGCGGCGTACTCGAATATGGCGACCGCCTTGAGACTAATGGTCTGAACCTTCTTTCCGCTCCAGGAAACGACCTCGTTGCCGCTACAGCATTGGCATCAGCAGGTTGTCAGATTGTACTCTTCACCACCGGACGCGGCACTCCTTTCGGCACATTTGTACCCACGATGAAGATTGCCACCAACCCCACCCTTGCTGCACGAAAGCCCAACTGGATAGACTTCAGCGCCGGACAGCTCATAGAAGGCAAGACGATGAAAGAGCTTGTACCCGAATTTATAGAGAAGATACTGGCCGTAGCAAGTGGAGAGAAAGCCCGCAACGAACAAAACGACTATCGCGAAATAGCAATATTCAAGAACGGCGTTACCCTGTAATGGGATTCTGATGCCCCGGCTGTTTACTACGGGACTACAAGACTTCTGAAGCAGATCGTCCTACCACTGAGACGAACTGCCGAAAACATTGAAACGCAAAGCATACACGATGGCTTCATCCGATAATTCTAACATCACTACAACGTAAAGTCAAAGACAATACAAGATCAATTAGTTTGTCGGGTGAAGTCATCAACATGAAATTTCCTCTCAAGCCCTACGGCTTTCCGAGAAACGAATACGACATCCTCAAAAGCTGCTTTTGGCAATACACAAAGCAGTTTATGGGAAAGAAAGCCTCATCATCTTGAAATGAAAAAGTACAAAGGTCTACTTGCACTAAGCCCACTGATGGTTTTCGTGGTGCTGTATCTTGTAACGTCAATTATAGCAGGCGATTTCTATAAGGTACCCATCACTGTAGCATTCATGATTTCTTCAATATACGCAGTCATTGTGTGCGGCGGTCTACCTCTACACCGTCGCATCGACATATTCAGCAAAGGGGCTGCTACGGGAAATATGATGCTTATGCTATGGATATTCGTGCTTGCCGGCGCATTTGCCAACAGCGCCAAAAGCATGGGCAGCATAGATGCAACTGTAGGACTGACACTCACACTGCTACCGGGAAGCATGCTTCTGGCAGGACTATTTATTGCAGCCTGCTTTATCTCATTGTCTGTCGGCACGAGCGTGGGTACTATTGTGGCACTCACCCCAATAGCTGCCGGTATAGCCGAATCTACGGGTACCGACGTGTCATTCATGACAGCTGTAGTGGTGGGCGGTTCGTTCTTCGGCGACAACCTGTCGTTCATCTCAGACACCACCATTGTCGCAACATCCACCCAAGGTTGCCGACTTAGCGACAAATTCAAGGTGAACTCATATCTCGCCATACCTGCGGCAACTATCATACTCGTGCTTTACCTTTTTCTCGGTAGCGGCATAAGTTCTCCGCACGATGTTCCTGATGTGGAATATATAAAGGTTGTGCCTTACATAATGGTTCTCGTTGTTGCCATAATGGGCATGAACGTAATGGCTGTACTCACCATTGGCATTGCACTGACCGGCATCATCGGCATGTTGTGCGGCTCGTTCGATGTATATGGATGGTTCGGAGCCATGGGTGATGGCATTCTTGGCATGGGCGAACTGATCATCATCACGATGATGGCAGGTGGCATGCTCGAACTGATAAAAGCGAACGGAGGCATAGATTACATAATAGAACACCTCACCCGTCGCGTGAAAGGCAAGCGCGGCGCCGAATTGAGCATTGCCGCACTCGTGGCTCTTGTTGATGTATGCACAGCCAACAATACCGTAGCCATAATCACCGTGGGAGGCATAGCCAAACGTATAGGCGATAAATTCGGGCTCGACAGCCGCAAATGTGCAAGCATTCTCGACACAATGTCGTGCTGCATACAGGGAATCATACCATACGGCGCACAACTTCTGATGGCCGCCGGACTGGCAGCCGTCAATCCGGTAAGCATCATACCTTATTTATATTATCCGTTCTGTATAGGCATGATAGCACTGCTTGCCATCCTTTTCAGGTATCCACGCAAATATTCATAGATTTATGGACGTTATAAAACGTAACTTCTTCCGCTTGCTGCGAAGCGGAACATTCGGCGACAAGGAAGCAGTGGAACCTATGTCGGCATGGAAATGGGAACGACTTTACCACATCTCGCTCATGCACGGTGTGGCGGCATTCGTTGCTGACGGAATTAGGCGGCACGCCGACGACTTCTTTCTGCAGATTCCACCAGACATGATGAGAAATTGGGAAAATACCGTTGCAGAAACAGAGGAAGAGAACCTACGCCTCAACAGACAGATCGCTGCCCTGTTTACACTTTTGAACAAGGAACAGCTCCGCCCTATCCTGCTGAAAGGACAAAGCATGAACGAACTCTACGACAATCCGCTTCATCGCAAAGGTGGTGACATTGACATTTTCTTCCCCTACGCTCCACAAGCAAACAAAGCCGACAAATGGGCACGCAAACATGGCAACGACATATCGGAAGAAGAACACTATATACTGAAATATAAATGGAACGATGTGCGCATAGACCATCATTACCGACTTCAAAAGCTCACGAACCCACGACTCAACAAGCGACTACAGGATATAATAAAAACAGATATAAACTGCTGCGACTCATCGTACATCCTCATAGAAGGCACAAAGGTTGAGATTTTGCCACCCACCCTGCTGTTGCTTTTCATCATGATACGAATAGTAAGATACATCCTTAACGAGGGAATAAGTCTCAAACAGATAATAGAACTCGGCACTTTCCTCAGAAAAAGAGGCGACAAGGTGGACTTCGTAAAATTGCAATCGTGGATGGAAAAGCTGCGGATGCAATGGATGGCACGCCTCGTGGGAAGCATGCTCGTGAAGTATTTCGGTTTTAGCATAGAGGAAATACCTTTCATGAATGGCATTTCTGATGAGAGCGTAAGCAAAATTATAGAGGATGTGCTTCAACTCGGCGACAGCCATAACGACGTATGGTATTTCACACAGGGTAAAAACATCTTTGTAAGTACAAGCAATTCGAGCGCAATGCTGTGGCAAATACGTCACAGCGTGAAATACATGAAATACTATCCGACCGAAACTGTAACGAACTTCTTCACATCTTTCGCCCACTCACTATCGCATATAGAGGAGTGAGGAACAAATGAAATACGCTGAAAGCCGTACCCTTTTTACACTTCATGATAGAGAAAAAGCGACCTCTGATTCGGATTTTTAACGAAAAAGAAGTAATTTTGCAACCATAATTTCTAATAGGTAAAAAGCATTCATTATAACATGGGCGGTTTTTTCGGAACAATAGCAGTGAAAAATTGCGTAAACGACTTGTTTTACGGCACTGACTATAACTCACATTTAGGCACAAAAAGAGCTGGACTTGTCACATTTGACAAAGAAAAGGGTTTTACCAGAAGTATCCACAGTCTTGAAAGAGACTATTTCAGATCACGTTTTGAAGGCGAGCTCGACAACTTCTCGGGACTTTCGGGCATAGGCGTAATCAGCGATACCGACCCGCAACCCATCCTCGTGAACTCGCATTTGGGCAGATACGCAGTGGTGACAGTGGCAAAGATCAACAATCTCCGCGACATTGCCACTGAACTATTGGAGCATCGTATGCACTTCAGCGAAATGAGTGCCAACAACATCAACCCCACGGAACTCGTGGCACTGCTCATCAATATGGGTGATACTTTCGTGGACGGCATCAACCTTGTTTATCAGAAAGTGAAGGGCTCGTGCTCTATGCTTATACTAACCGAAGATGGTATCATTGCCGCCCGCGATGCACTCGGACGCACTCCAATCGTAATAGGAAGCAAAGATGGAGCCTATGCAGCAACAAGTGAAACGACAGCCTTACCTAACCTTGACTTCAAGAGAGTACGCGATGTAGGGCCCGGAGAAATCATCCGCCTGCGTGCCGATGGCATGGAAGTGCTCCAAAATCCGTTCAACAGATGTCAGATATGCTCCTTCCTATGGGTTTATTATGGTTTCCCTGCAAGCGACTACGAAGGAATTAATACCGAATACGTGCGCGAAACAGCCGGAAAAGTTATGGGTGAAGAAGATTCCACCGAAGCCGATTGTGTATGCGGTGTGCCAGACTCGGGCGTGGGAACAGCTCTCGGATATGCAGAGGGACACAACATACCCTATAAACGTGCTGTGCTGAAATACACCCCCACATGGCCTCGCTCCTTCACACCGGGCAACCAAAGCCGACGTGACCTTGTGGCTAAAATGAAACTCATACCCAACAGCGCCATATTGAAAGATCAACGGGTGGTGTTCTGTGATGACTCGATTGTTCGCGGCACGCAATTACGTGACAATGTAAAAACATTCTTCGAATACGGAGCACGCGAAGTTCACGCACGCATATCCTGTCCGCCTCTCGTGTACGGTTGCCCATTCATCGGATTCACCGCGTCAAAAAGCGACCTTGAACTGATAACACGCAGAATTATACAAGACTTTGAAGGCAATCCGGACAAAAATCTCGACAAATATTCAAAGACAGACAGCCCCGAATATAAGCGCATGGTCGAGGAAATAGGCAATCGTCTCGGATTGAGCAGCGTAAAATTCAACAAGATTGAGACTTTAATAGATGCTATCGGACTGTCGAAAGATAAAGTTTGTACTCACTGCTTTGACGGCAGCAGCTATTTCTTTCAAGACAAAGACCAGCAGTAATACAGAAAATGACATGAGGATGTGCCTATTTTACACACCCTCATGTCATTAGATTTTGATTTAAACTATTACTCTTCAGGACACAGGAACTTGTCGCCTGTCTGCCTTATGAGTTCCCTTGCATACTTTTCTGGATAGCCGGGACGCACCACCTTGGCGCCGAGTCCGGTCTTCGTACGTAAGAATGTACCGTTATCATCCTCGGGCTTGATAATCATGTCGTTGTATTTAACGATAAGATGGAATGCAAGCTGCTTCCAACGAGCCAACATCTGGTTGGCTTTATCTGCTGTGTAACGTGTCAGATAATCTACTGCCTGCTGCGGACTCTGCTTATATAGTTGTAAAGCTTCCGACTCGACACCTGTTTGGGCAGCGGAATAAGAAGCATCAAGCGAATCGCGAACGGCTTTCAATGTGGGGAACATCAAACTGTAACGCGGATATACCATGTTGCTTACCCAATTACAAACCCAATAGGCATTGTCCATACTAAACGTCACAGCATCGGCTCCCTTAGGACTATAACAGTCGGGCACGACATTGGTACAGCAATACACAGGTGTAAACGCTACCATGTTGCCATCGTCATTACCCCACCATAACACTCCACCTATTTCGCGAGGCAGCCACGAACGCATCTGGCTTACATAAACAAAGCCCGGTTGCTGTGTGGAGATGGGACGTTCATTGAAACACTTCTTTCCATCTACGGTAAAAGCGAGTGGCGTTGGGCGATAAGGCATCTGCCATATACCGCCTCCTATGTCACCGTCAAGGGCAAATGGCGTGCCCTCGTAGTGGTCGCGCATGCAGTCTTCGACATCACGCACACTCAATTTTCTGTCGGGTACAATCCACAAAGGCATGGGTTCGGCATCTTTCACCTTGCCCTCGGCATAAGGAATGTAACGCTCCATGTCACGGCTGAAGTGATTGAAGAAACTCCATACACGTGCTTCACAATATCGGCGACCGCCGAAATCGGCGGGAGCATATGTGTCACAGAAACTGAAATCTGCATCTTTTCCGTTATACCAGCCTTTGGAACGTGCAAATTTTATAACGTTGCGCGAATAAATGACATTCTGCTTGTCCTTCTGATCAAACGTCCTTATACGACTCTGATTAGCATGTGCGCAGATGGCATCATCGGGAATACGCACCGCAACCCATACCACGTTCTTGCTGCCGGCACCACATCCCATCATCTCCATAATCCAGGCTTCATCAGGGTCACAGATGGTGAAGGTCTCTCCCTCACTGTTGTAACCATAAGTTTCCACGAGAGTTGTCATGACCTTGATTGCCTCTCTTGCTGTCCGCGAACGCTGCAAAGCAATGTATATGAGCGAACCATAATCGAGAATGCCTGTAGTATCGACCATTTCCTCACGCCCGCCAAAAGTGGTTTCACCTATCGTAACCTGATATTCGTTTATGTTGCCTATCACATTATAGGTCTCTTCTGCTTCAAGAATTTCTCCCCCATACTCTCCTGTGTCCCAATTGTAAACCTTACGCATTGTTCCCTTGGGATGTCTGGCAGCCGGATAATGGCACAAGCTTTGGAACATTCCGTAGTCATCGGCACTGTATGAACAGATAACCGAGCCGTCAGTACTGGCTTTCTTACCGATTATGAAGTTGGTACATGCTGCCGCATATCCGGTAAAAAGCAACATTACTGCAATTAATGTCTGTTTTTTCATAATCAAAAAAATTGTCTGTTTGTGATTAAACGTTGTCTTCAATATACAAATGAGGTCTCGAATGTGGCTTCATTGTCGCGATTGTCTACGGCAACAAGCTTGAGGCGTCGTTTCTTTCCTGTTTTTCGTATAGTACTGTCTGTCAGCCTGCAAGTGATGAGATGGCTTTTCCATGTCGGTTCGAAAAGTATAAACTGTCCATCGATATATCCCCGGCATATCTTTACGCCACTTTTATCGTCGGCTACATTAAATCGTATAGTATTGTTCCGTTCCCACTTTTCTTCTCCCAAAGGAGTAATCTGCGGTGCACGGTCATCATATTCCACACAATAGGATGCGGAGAGTTCGCGTATTTCGGCAGTTACCCAACCATCACGGTAGGAGCCTCCGACATAACGTTCCATCCCACTTTTCTGGACAATATAAAGCTTTTCGGGTTTTTCTACTGTTCTTCTTACAGCAATGCTTATCAATCCCTTTCCAAATAGAGAAAATGGACGTTTATAAAATGAATATTCCGGTGAATAGGCTTTCGACGTGCTGCTTATCGATGGCTGCAACATAATATCGCTGCACAAGGTGCCATAAGGAAGAACGAGCTGGAGTCCGGGGCGAGAAAATATATTTGTACGATTCCATCGCATAAGAGCATTGAAAAATCCGGCAGTTACTTTTTTCGCCGGAATAACAGTTTTTCGTCCGGTCACAACAAACTCATATTTCGATGAATTGCCATAAAAATCAGTCAATGTGTATGTGAGATGATAATCCCTTTCTTCATTGAAATCGATAAAACCATTGTTTTTTGCAGCATGAAGCACAGGCAGCATGTTGCCCGGTTCTATAAATGAACGCATATACCACACGCCGCTTCTAATATAGTGTTCATAATCTCCCCATGAATTGACATAGGGATTTCCGTTTGCAGGAATATGCGTTACATCGCTTCTGAACACCTCATGACCATCAACCGACAGCACAGTATGCCTTACTCCGTAGTGGTTGTAGGAGTTCTCGGCGTAATCATTAGCCCAAATGGCGAAGCCAACCTTGCCCCATGCTTCGAAATGTCTGTCGAGACGATGTGACGGGAAGCCGAAAGTCTGCTTGGACGTACCACCATTGAAAACACCCTTACCATCAAGCGGACATGCCATAAAGCCATGAGCAATAGGCGGAAGGCTGTCTTTTAAATAAGGAGAAAGAAAATCAAGCGGGTCGAGATAATCCCATGTGCGGGTATCGTGCATTTCAAAATGGAGATGTGGTGCCGTACTTGCTCCGGTATTTCCACTTATAGCAATAAGTTGCCCTTTTGCAACAGGACAGTCAAGTGGCGTAAGCGAAATGTCAGCAGTATATGATTGCTGTGCGTATTGCCTGCGAAGAAGAATATTGCGAATGCGATGTGAAAAAGAACGAAGGTGGCAATATACGCTCGTCACGCCTTCCGGATGGGTCACATAGACAGCATTACCAAATCCGAAAAGTCCTACCGTGAGGCGGCTTACATAGCCATCACCCACAGAATAGATGGGTTTTCCCTCTACTCCGGCTGTCTTAATATCAATACCTCCATGAAAATGGTTTGGTCGCGGTTCTGCAAAATTTCCCGCCAGCGACATTTCGTATGCCACCGGCGGGATAAAATTTGCCGACAATGCAGCAAGCAGAAGAGCTGCAATGGTGTTTAACATGCCTTGAAACTCATGTCAAGTCCCTTGACGGAGTGTGTAAGAGCACCAACAGAAATAAAATCGACTCCACACTCCGCATAGTCTCGGATAGTATCGAAAGTGATACCTCCACTCGATTCCGTTTCATATTTACCGGCTACAAGTTCGACTGCCTTTTTTGTATCAGGCACGGAGAAATTATCGAGCATAATACGATCAACGCCTCCACAATCAAGTACCTGTTGCAGCTCATCGAAATTTCTCACCTCTATTTCTATCTTCAAATCAAGACCTTTTGCCTTGAGATAGTCATGGCAACGGTTTATGGCATTTGCAATACCACCCGAAAAATCTACATGATTGTCCTTAAGGAGAATCATGTCAAAAAGTCCGATGCGATGATTGCATCCTCCTCCTATCTTTACAGCCTGCTTCTCAAGCATTCTCATGCCCGGAGTTGTCTTGCGGGTGTCAAGAACACGCGTTCCGGTACCGGCAAGACGCTCTACATACTTGTTCGTCATTGTCGCAATGCCACTCATACGTTGCATTATATTGAGCATCAGACGTTCTGTTTGAAGCAATGAACGGATACGACCGCTGACAACCATTGCCACATCACCGGGTCTAACCTTTGCACCGTCTTCAATCTTCACCTCTACCTCCATATCAGCATCAAAGCGACGGAAGACCTCTTTAGCCACTTCCACTCCGGCAAGTATTCCTTCTTCTTTTATGAGAAGACGCGACTTACCCATGGCGTCTTCCGGTATACAGCACAATGTAGTATGGTCTCCATCACCTATATCCTCGGCAAAAGAGAGGTCGATAAGACGGTCAGTCAATTCGTCTACACTAAGCATAATCGTCGTTGTTATGAATTATCAGAGATAAACACCTACGCCTAAGGAGAAGCCAATGGTGCTGTAATCGCTATGGTTCTTGAACGAATGAGAATAGTAAATGCTCGGCTCTACAGTAACTGTCTTACTCAAAAAATAAGCATAACCTACCTGAACCGTAGGACGGAAATCATCGTAATAATCGCCGGCGTGAATATAATTGGCTGTTGCACCAAGATACAATCCGTTCTGAATGATATAATAACGTGCTCCAACGCCACATGATACGTATGCAGGGACATCTTTTTGCTTATTGTACTCCCACTGTCCTTGCAGCATTATGTCATCCATCACAAAATATCCTCCAGTGGCCTTTATGCCGAACGTTCCCTTCTCACTACCATTATATGTCATACCCAAGCCTGACATGGAAGCTCCGATGAATATTTTCTCTTTTTCAAACTGTGCCTTAACGGCAACTGTCGTCATCAAACAGATGAGCATAAATAGAAGTTTCTTGTTCATAATGATAAGTATTAATAAAATTAGTATTGTCTTTATCTCAATTATTCTTACCTCTGCCTGACTTGAAACGGCAATACCATACGGCAAACCAGACAACAGCAATCACAAGGACACAGCCTCCCAATATGTAAGAAACTGTTTCGCCAAGATGTAACGCTTGCTTAGATACAAAGATGAATGTAGCACAAACTGTTGTCATGAACAGTGCCGGTACGAGGGTTATAATATATGGTTTGTCGGCACGTGCAAGGAAAACCGTTATTGCCCAAAGTGTAAATACAGACAACGTTTGGTTTGCCCATCCAAAGTACTGCCATATAATATTGAAACCATTGGGATTTTCTATCTGCCACAGAAGCAGGAGTATTGCCAGTACAAAAAGCGGGACACTGACAAACAAACGCTTGGCAATGGGCTTTTGGTCGAGTTTGACAAAATCGGCTATGATAAGACGGGCCGAGCGGAATGCAGTATCACCGCTTGTTATCGGCGCAGCCACAACACCAAGCATTGCAAGAATACCGCCAACCACGCCAAGCCAATCATTACATATTATATTTACTACAGACGGTGCTGCCGTATGGAATGCCGTAGCTTGCGCTGCCTCTATAACCTGATATCCCGGAGCCGGTGAGCCATAGAAAAAATATGATGCGACGGCAGCCCATATCAAGGCAACAATACCCTCGGTTATCATCGCTCCATAGAATATGGGACGACCATGACGTTCACTTGCCATACAACGTGCCATTAGCGGGCTCTGGGTGGCATGAAAGCCGCTTATGGCTCCACACGCAACGGTAATGAAAAGACAAGGAAATATATTGTCTGTCCATGAAGAATCGGCTGCCATGCCCATATTGCCAATTCCGTCCCACAATTCAGGAATGTCCGGCATCTTTACAAACAGCATTATCATAAGAGCAAAAGCCATGAAAAGCAGCGAAAAGGCAAACAAGGGATAAATCTTGCCAATTATCTTGTCAATAGGCAACATTGTGGCAATGATATAGTAAGCGAATATGAGCAAAATCCACATTGTAGACGAACCTCCAATGGAATGCAGTATCTCCGCCGGACTATATACAAACACTGCACCTACCATGACGAGCAAGAGGATGGTGAAGACAAGCATTATCTGCCTTGTTTTCTCGCCAAGATATTTGCCCACAAGTTGCGGTTGCCCCGCACCACCATTGCGTATTGAAAGCATTCCGCTAAGATAGTCGTGGGTCGCACCGGCAAAAATACAGCCAAGAACAATCCAAAGATAGCAAGACGGACCGAACTTGGCTCCCATAATGGCACCAAAAATAGGTCCTGTTCCCGCTATATTAAGAAACTGAATCATGAAAATCTTCCAATTTGGAAGAACAAGATAATCCACACCGTCGCATTTTTCCATCGCCGGCGTCACACGATCGTCCGGACCAAAAACCTTTTCAACAAAACGGCCATATAAAAAATAGCCGACAATCAAAGCCAAAAGGCTCAATGCAAAAGTAATCATTAGCTTTTAAAATAATTGAAAAACAAGCCTTAGTGGTCTGCAACAGACCTCTGTTTTTTACTGTTCTATTTAACCGGTTACTGCACCGGTCTTCTGATTATGCCTGTAAGCCACAGAGCAACAACTGTTTCTTGCTTTTTTAATATTATGCAAAAGTAACCATTTAATTTGAATTATGGAAAAATAATCATAACTTTGCAGATAAATAAGCGAAATTATGACAGTTTTTTCTCCTTTTAGCCGATATATAAGTATAGTTCTTTCTTTATTTTTCCTCACTTGTTCTGACTTGACGGCACAAATACCACTACCTAAGCACGAGGTAAGAGCTGTGTGGCTTACAACGATAGGCGGACTTGATTGGCCTCACTCCTATGCACGTTCAACGGCTTCCATAAAAACACAGCAGAACGAACTGTGCTCGATTCTTGACAAGCTAAAAGCCGCAAACGTAAACACCGTCTTACTGCAAACCAGAATAAGGGGGACAGTAATATATCCCTCCATATACGAGCCATGGGACGGTTGTCTGTCGGGTATACCCGGCACATCACCCGGATACGACGCCCTTCAGTTTGCCATTGACGAATGTCACAAGCGAGGCATGGAACTGCACGCATGGGTTGTGACTATACCGGTAGGAAAATGGAACAAGACAGGATGCCAAAGGCTGAGAAGCAAACATCCGAAGATGCTGAAAAGGATTGGCGAAGACGGATACATGAATCCGGAATGCAATGAGACTGCCGAATATTTAGGAAACATCTGCCGTGAAATAACACGGAATTACGATATAGACGGAATACATCTTGATTACATCAGATACCCGGAAACCTGGAAAATGAGCGTAAGCCGAGAGCAAGGACGCCGCCACATCACAGCCATCGTCAAACAGATACACAAAGAGGTAAAGAGTCTGAAACCATGGGTGAAGCTTAGTTGCTCGCCTGTAGGAAAGCACGATGACCTGACTCGTTATGACAGCCGCGGATGGAACGCTCGCACCAAGGTGTGCCAGGATGCACAGGCATGGATGCGCAACGGACTGATGGATGAACTTTTCCCCATGATGTACTTCCGCGACAACCAGTTCTATCCCTTTGCATTAGACTGGAAAGAAAATTCATACGGACGCATAATTGCCGTAGGATTAGGCATTTACTTTCTTTCGTCAAAGGAAAAGAACTGGCATGCAGACGTCGTTCGCCGGCAGATGGGCGTCTTACGTCGCCACGGTCTCGGGCACGCTTACTTCCGTTCCCAATTTTTTACCGACAACACGAAAGGCATTTATGATTTTGCAGCAAAAGAGATAGACCGCCATCCGGCACTTATACCACCGCTTACATGGGAATCGGCTGTGGCTCCTCTCCCACCCGACGAACTAAAAATAACTCATAAAGATAACATCGAATGCATTACATGGAGTGGAGCTATCGACTTGTCTGACGTAAGCCGACGCTCTTCCGGAATGGAATCTGCCAACTATCTATTATATAATGTGTACGCATCGCCGGAATGGCCCGTAGATATCAGCGATGCGAGCAACCTCGTTGCCGTAAGATATCAAGGCGAAAGCATAACCATAGAGCGCAAGAATGGCAGTATCCCCCTTTACTATGCAGTGACAGCCACCGACAGATACGGCAACGAGAGCAAACCGATATGTAGTCCGGAGCCAGAAAGAGAGTATGTGTCCGGTATTTTCCTGCCTAACGACGGCAAGACACTTGTCTTACCAGGAAAGAAGAATGTGCTTGATGCCCACTTCATCGCCATCGAGACATTGCAAGGAACAATAGTATCTACCAAAGTTTACAATAATGGCAAGACTGACATCTCAGACATACCCGACGGCTTTTATGTTCTGAAATCATTGGGACGCAAAGGTATAACTCACCGTATCGGATACTTCATAATCAAGAGAAAACAACACAAGCATTGAACTAATATTCTGGAATACGTGTTGTTATCAACATAACGCCGATAAACAGATTTGGGATTGTTTTTGTGGTGAGGAGTGACTGCCGGCAGGCGCTCGTAACTGCACTTAATGAAGGTTAATTTGTAAAGATATTTGGTCGAATTTAACATTTTTAAATTCGGCATTCTAGGTGTAAATTTTTGTTAATCAAAGTGGGGCAATTTACCCTCCCGA
>CAMTJK010000043.1 GCA_947072805.1 uncultured Prevotella sp. | reverse complement strand
TCGAATTTAACATTTTTAAATTCGGCATTCTAGGTGTAAATATTTGTTAATCAAAGTGGGTCGAATTATGCTCCCGACGGGTCGAAAAACGATTACGCTTTTTTGGCAACGCCGTTACGACGTAATGGCGATGCGATAAAAGCTATATCGCAATGAGCTCACGTACGTAATGGCAAACCGATGAAATGGTATTATATCGCAAAACGCGTAACTTGCTGATTACCAGCGCTCCCTATTTGAGAGTAAAATCGCCAATTTTCGCGTCGTAGGTCACAAATCGAGGTTTGGGTGCCTATTAACACACGTTAAAGTAAACATTTTTCATAAAAGTAAATAAATGTTATACGTGTTATATCAGGTCACTTTCCTTAGTACATTGAGGAGCAAAGAGTGATAAATATTAACATCAATAAAATTGATACCAAAGCAATGGATGAGTAGTTTAGATAATGATGAATCTTGTTCTTATTCATTTATGCCGAACATTTTTTCAATCATCCTTGTTCCACTCTTTGTCCTGAATATGTTTCTCCTTACAGCCTCGATGGCTTTGGGAGATTCGTTATCCTCGTATAAATTGACAAGGAAATCTGCTTCTATGAGTATCTGATAATCCATATCATCACAGAGGTGATACGTATGATGATGAGCTACAAGCCAACTGATACGCTCAATCTGCTGGTCTGTATAGCCTCCGAGCCGTGTGAGCAGCTCACGAGCAACTTCAGGACCCTCCTGTTCCTGAAGTTTACCGTTCTGGTACCCATATTTCCGTTCACACGCCCTAATGCCAATGTCATGCACAAGGGCTGCACTTTCGAGGATGAACTGCATTTCTTCGTCCAACCCTTCACATCTACCAATCAGCGAAGCGTAAGCATGGACTTTGGTAGTATGCTGAATGCGCATCGGATCGCCATTGTTATAGTCTATCATGGCGAGAGCCAGTTGTTCTATCTTTTTCATTATTTGTCGTTTCTTATTTCCAGGATTATATCCATACATGAACGCTCACAGTCTACATAAGGAGACAATACGATCTTCTGTAAATAATCTACTACATGTCATTCTGCATCTGCATCGAGCCACTTGCATCTTATTCCCCAATCTTCCATTACAGTCTTACGGAACTTGAAAATTGTAGCGGCGCCCTGGTTACCGTCATGAAACAATGACGGATCTGTCTTGTCCGACCACCAATGTTTCCCTACAGGATAATCCGTTGCCTGTCGGACACCTGGGTAAGAGTTTTCTATGGTGATAAATCCCGTCTGCTTCGGGAAGCCCTCTATATCTGACGTAATGGTATATGGCTGCGTTCCCATCTTATATGTGCTGTATTTCACCATATAATTGCCGTCACCAAGATACACACCTTTCCAATTCTGATTAGCAATATTGAGCGTTATGCACTCTTCGCCAACTTTCTGCGTACCGTACGCCGGACCCTTTATATGCCACTCTATGATAGAATATACCGGCGCCTTATCTTCAGCCGTTGTCATGTGATAAAATACACGTCGCGGGGTATACGAATAGCGTTCGAAGCTACCACCCCATGAATCCTTTTCCGGATTTGCAGGATCGCCATCCATCATGTAAAGAAGCGATGGTGTATCTCCCAATTTTGGTTTACCCTGCAAATAGTTATAGAAGTCGGCACCCAAATATCCATTTCCCTTGACATAATAATCATAAAATCCTCCGTTCCAACGGTCATTCTGCTTGTATTTGGAAATGAAGCTGCGGTATGTGGAATTGTTTTCTATCATCCAGATATCTGGAAAGTTCTCGATGATATAAACATAAGAGTTTATCCCCCACTTCTTGTTAGGGCCACCTATCCAGTATATTCTTATATTATCAGCAATTTCCGGAGCATCGTGAAGAGCCTGTGCCACATCGTCCAATGTTCCCCAAACAAGGACATATAAGGGTCGCGCGACATGTCTTTGCGCGCAGCTCACTATCCATTGCGATCCCTCCGTTGGCGTGGAATAACCGGCAACCGGTGCCGAGCCATGCCTGCCTTGCTTGGTGATAGATCGCAAATATTCAGGCGACGGATAGTAAGCTTTGGGCGCCCTTGCTTCTTTGTTGTACTTTTTCAGTTTAGGTAAATCCTGCTCATACAAGTCAATCATTCGCAGAATCTCGCTCTTGCTGCCATCTCCAAACGATGGTGACGATATGATGCCCTCACAATCGAACTCGTTACTATACAGAAGATAGTGCATCATGGACTGGTTGTCATCGGGATCGGTACCACCGATATCAGAAGAGATAAGTATGCGAGGCCTCTCCGGCACGGGATTTTGTGAGAAGAGCTGTGATGTATACAAAAATGAAATTAGCAATAAAAGGAAATGTATTGTTCGCATGTTTTTTGATTTGTTTATGAATTATTTCAGTATGTGATTCTGTTGCTTATAACCGTAGCATATCGTCCGGTAAAAAGAAAATATATTTGGTATAACCGTCAATGGAGAATACGCTTCGAATGTGTTGCCACGTAAAACATGACAGATAAGTTTAGTGCGGCAAAAAGGAGACATAGCATGGATGCGCCTATCAATGTAGAAGGAGAATAGTTATCGCACTGCATGAAAAGAATGAAACATGCCGGGGGAAAAAGCATTACCGACGTAATTAGACCGGGAATATATCCCCTTAACATCAGAGCCTGAAAGAAATGTATCAACAGATGAAGTGTAAAGGCACCCAAAAAGCCAACCCAAAGGATATGGAAAGTGGTTTTGAATACGGAAAGCATAACAACTGCAGAAATGACTACAAATTCCTCTGCAACAATAACAGAAAAAGCCCTTGAAGATATTGCAGAGAGCAAATCGACTGTCTTGTACATCAGCGGGAAACGGGCTTTAATGCTGTCTCCATGTAACGAGACCCACTTCTCACGTTTCGACATTTCTTCAAAATCATGGACTATAAATAGAAGCGGTAATAATAATAATGTGTAATCAAATACCATGAATTGCTGCAAACAATTAATGAAACCTAATATTCAGGTATACCCTACGATACCACAAAGCAAAAAACGGACGCTTGATATCTGCTCTCATCCATAATGTTCACTGCTTTGCTATCAGCATTCTTTATGAATGAAGAGTAGAAACCAAACGTCCGGTACAATATCCATCAAATTATGATATACAGAAAATTATTTATATTCTGACCAGCTCCTTATTGCTATATCATCGATAGTCATATTGCAGAAAGCACTGATAAATGCACTTGCCAAACGGCTGTTTGTAATAAGCGGGACATTAAGATCTATTGCCGCCCGACGTATCTTATATCCATTGCTCAACTCGCCGGCGGTGAGATTCTTCGGGATGTTCACAACCATATCTATTTCGTGATTATGAAGCATGTCAAGCGCCTGTGGGTGCTTGTCCTCTGACGGCCAGTATACTGTGGTATTCTCCACCCCATTATCTGTGAGGAACTTGGATGTACCACCGGTTGCAAACAACTTATAGCCATGCCTTACCAATAGTCGTGCCGTATCGAGCATTTCAACCTTCTGTTTTGCCGAACCGGTAGACAACAGTATATTCTTCTCCGGTATGCGATAACCAACAGAAAGCATACTCTTCAGCAAGGCACAACTTGTATCTTCACCTATACAACCGACCTCACCGGTGGATGCCATATCAACACCGAGAACTGGATCGGCCTTCTGCAACCTATTGAACGAGAACTGGCTCGCCTTGATTCCTACATAATCAAGATCGAACAAACTCTTGTGCGGCTTCTCTACAGGAAGTCCGAGCATCACCTTAGTAGCTATTTCAATGAGATTTATCTTCAGAACCTTGCTAACAAACGGGAAAGAACGGGATGCACGTAAGTTACACTCTATGACAAGGATGTCGTTATCGCGAGCCATAAACTGAATATTAAACGGACCGCTGATATGTAATTCTTTTGCTATCTGTCGGCTTACGCGCTTGATGCGGCGCACGGTTTCTACATAAAGCTTCTGCGGCGGGAACTGAATGGTGGCATCACCCGAGTGTACTCCGGCAAACTCAATATGTTCAGATATGGCGTATGCTACAATCTCACCGTTCTTTGCCACGGCATCCATCTCTATTTCCTTTGCATGCTCAATAAATCTGCTTACTACCACCGGATGATCTTCGGATACATTTGCTGCCAATTTGAGGAATCGTTCCAACTCGGAAGCATTAGAACATACATTCATCGCGGCACCGGAAAGCACATACGACGGACGGACAAGAACAGGGAAGCCTACCCTATCAATGAATTTATTAATGTCTTCCATTGATGTTAAAGCGCTCCATTCAGGCTGATTGATTCCATTGCGGGTTAGCATGGATGAGAATTTCGCACGATCTTCCGCATTGTCAATATCCTTTGCCGATGTGCCAAGAATAGGAACTCGCTGCGCATCAAGACGCATAGCAAGATTGTTTGGTATCTGTCCACCGGTGGATACTATAACACCATGCGGATTCTCTATATCAATGATATCCATGACACGTTCGAACGTTAGTTCGTCGAAATACAAACGGTCACACATATCATAATCGGTAGATACTGTTTCCGGATTATAGTTAATCATCACAGACCGATATCCCTCCTTACGAATAGTCTGCAAGGCTTGCACACCGCACCAGTCAAATTCGACAGAAGAACCTATACGATATGCACCAGAACCAAGCACGATAATAGAACGTTTGTCGCCAAGGAACTTGATATCATGAGCCACCGCCGAATAAGTAAGATACAGATAATTGGTTTGGGCCGGATATTCGGCAGCAAGTGTATCTATCTGTTTTACAAAAGGAACGATGCCGTAACTCTTTCGGAGCTCACGTACAAGCTGACCAGCCTTTGCCATACTCTTCAATTCGCTCTCCAAACCAACAGCTCGGGCAATTTGGAAATCTGTAAAGCCATAGATTTTCGCCTCACGCAACAATTCCTTATCCAGATTGTTAATGCTCTTCAAAGCCTTCATACGCTCGTCAATATCAATGATATGTTTGAGCTTCTGCAGGAACCACTTGTCAATCTTGGTAAGTTCGTGTATTTGATCGATGGAATAGCCTTTGTGCATAGCCTTGGAAATTATGAAGACACGCTTGTCCGTTGGCTCACGCAAAGCCGCATCAATATCCGGGATTTCAAGTTCCTTGTTTTCAACAAAGCCATGCATTCCCTGTCCTATCATTCTCAGACCTTTCTGGATTGCCTCTTCAAAATTACGTCCGATGGCCATCACCTCACCAACAGACTTCATTGAAGAACCAAGTTCCTTGTCTACTCCACGGAACTTGCTAAGATCCCAACGCGGAATTTTACAAACCACATAATCAAGAGCCGGCTCAAAGAAAGCGCTTGTTGTCTTAGTGACCGAATTATTCAATTCAAAAAGACCATAGCCCATTCCAAGCTTAGCAGCAACAAACGCCAATGGATATCCGGTAGCTTTAGAGGCAAGAGCGGATGAACGGCTCAAACGCGCATTTACCTCGATTACACGATAGTCCTCACCCTTAGGATCAAAAGCATATTGCACATTACATTCTCCTACGATGCCAATATGTCTGATAATCTTTATTGAAAGAGCACGGAGTTTGTGGTATTCACTATTAGTCAGCGTTTGAGACGGTGCGATAACAATACTTTCACCAGTATGAATACCTAATGGGTCGAAATTTTCCATATTACAAACCGTTATACAATTATCATAACGGTCTCTTACCACCTCGTATTCTATCTCTTTCCAACCTTTAAGACTCTTTTCAACAAGAACCTGTGGTGAAAACGAGAATGCCTTTTCTGCGAGTTTGTTCAGTTCCTCTTCATTATCACAAAATCCGCTACCTAATCCTCCTAAAGCGTAAGCCGCTCTCAAAATAACAGGATATCCAAGTTCTGATGCAGCTCTTCTTGCTTGCTCTATGGTCTCGCATGCTTCACTCTTGATAGTCTTCACATCAATTTCGTTAAGCTTCTCGACAAAGAGTTCACGGTCCTCCGTATCCATGATAGCCTGAACGGGAGTACCAAGAACACGGACGTTATACTTTTCAAGTACACCGCTCTTATATAATTCGACACCACAGTTGAGAGCCGTCTGACCACCAAAAGCAAGCAGGATGCCATCTGGACGTTCTTTCTCAATAACACGCTCAACGAAATAGGGCTGAACGGGAAGAAAATATATTTGGTCTGCAACACCTTCCGAAGTCTGAACCGTTGCTATATTGGGGTTTATCAATACTGTGTATATTCCTTCCTCTCGTAAAGCCTTCAGTGCCTGGGAACCAGAATAATCAAATTCACCAGCCTCTCCAATCTTCAATGCGCCCGATCCGAGCAAAAGGACTTTCTTTATATTCTCGTCTTTCATCTTTATATTCTTTTTAGGAAATCATAAACCTGATGTCTGATGTTTCCGTACTTATTACCTTCCATTACCCTAATGAAGAAACAGCAGGAAACACTAATACTTATCGATTCACGACCTCATTATAACTGTTATTTCAATTTCTCGACAAAACGGTCAAACATAAACTCCGTATCAACAGGGCCCGAACATGCCTCTGGATGGAATTGGCTCGTGAACCAAGGATTTTCAACGTGACAAACGCCCTCATTTGAGCCATCATTCATATTAACAAACAATTCTCTCCAATCCTTACCTAAAGTACTTGCATCAACAGCATATCCATGATTCTGGCTTGTAACATAACATTTGTTAGTTCCAACTTCACGTACTGGCTGGTTATGTGAACGATGACCATATTTCAATTTATAAATCGAAGCTCCACCTGCTTTTGCCAACAATTGATTACCCATACAAATACCGCAAATTGGTTTCCGTGAGAGATTCATCTGTTTTCTTATAATATTAACAGCATCTTCACACATATCCGGATCACCGGGACCATTTCCCAAAAAGAGTCCGTCAAAATCCATCATTGTATAATCATAATTCCATGGAACACGAATAACTTCTACGCCACGGTTGATTAAACAACGGATAATATTATTCTTGACCCCACAATCTACAAGAACAACTTTCTTTCCACTCCCCTCATTATATCGAATTATCTGCTTACAACTTACTTTATCAACAAAATTTACTCCCTCGTAATCAGCATGCGGAATATTATCTGGCTCATCATCAAATAGTATCTTACCCATCATCACGCCATGCTCTCTCAATACCTTTGTAAGCTGACGTGTATCTATACCTGTAATACCAGGCACTTTCTCACGTTTAAGCCAATCAGCAAGACTTTCAACTGCATTCCAATGGCTGTATTCTTCACTATAATCAGACACGATTATGGCAGAAGCATATATTCTGTCGCTCTCCATAAACGTTGCAATGCCGTTTGCTTCGACAGTAAACGGGGGAACACCATAGTTACCAACTAAAGGATAAGTAAGAGTCATCAGCTGTCCGGCATACGATGGGTCGGTCAGACTTTCCGGATAACCCATCATAGCCGTGTTGAAAACAACCTCTCCGGCTACTGGTCTATCGTATCCAAATGATTTTCCATGGAATTGTGTTCCGTCTTCGAGGACTAATGTTACGTTCTTCATTATTTTGTCAAGAATTAAAATTTCTGTTCGTATTGATAAACATTCTCTATAAAATTTATGAAAGCCTGATTCACAAGTTTCATTCCGCCCGGAGTTGGAAAATCTCCGGTGAAATACCAGTCTCCCTTATGATTCGGTATTGCTTCATGCAAACCCTCAATACTCTGATATACAAGTTCTATTGGCGTTGTAACCTCCTCCGGACGAAGCATCTCTACCATTTTCTTATTCAACCGATCGACAGTAAACGGTTTGTAGATATCTTTTACGCAACAACGCATGTCCTTTGCAGGCTTCTTCAATTCTTCCTTACAATTTCTGTATGTATCATCTATAAGGCTGTGCATATTGTGATCCTTAAGCAATTCTATACATGCTCTGAATGCAATAAACTCTTCAAGACGAGCCATGTCTATTCCGTAATAATCGGGATATCTAATCTGTGGGGATGAACTAACAATAACTATCTTCCTTGGATGTAAACGATCAAGAATCTTTATAATACTCTCTCTTAAAGTAGTTCCTCGTACAATACTATCGTCAATTATTACAAGATTGTCCACACCGCGTTCCAACACTTCATATGTAATATCATAAACATGAGAAGCCAGATCATTTCGCGTATTGCCCTCTGTTATGAATGTACGCAATTTTATGTCCTTCCAAGCGGCTTTCTCCGATCGTACATATTGATGAAGAATATCTTCAAGTTCTGCACGAGTGGGAATATGATTCAAACTTTCTATTGCTTGTATTTTCTGTTCATTGATATATCTCTTAAAACCAGCGAGCATTCCATAATATGCAACCTCCGCCGTATTCGGTATGAAAGAAAAAACCGTATGCTCAACATCATGGTTTACTGCCCTCAATATTGCAGGTGTAAGCAATTCACCAAGTTTTTTACGCTCACGATAGATGTCACGATCCGAGCCTCGACTGAAATATATTCTTTCAAAAGAGCAAGCATAATCTCCACGTTGTTCCAATATTTTTTCCACGGAACATACTCCGTCCTTATTTACAAGTATTGCCTCACCCGGCAACAGTTCCCTGATTTCATCACAGGATATATCAAACGTTGTCTGCAAAACAGGACGTTCACTTGCCACAACTACAATTTCATCATTACGATAATAAAAAGCCGGCCTTATTCCCCATGGATCACGCATCGAAAACATTTCACCGCTTCCTGTCAGTCCACAGACAACATATCCCCCATCAAAATCCGGCATGGTTGTTTTAAGAACATTTGCCAGTTTTACATTATTATCAATATAGTCTGTTATTTGTTTACCTTCAAGACCAAGCCCTTTTGCATCGACAAAATTTCTTTCAACTTCACGATCAAGCCTGTGCCCCATCCATTCAAGCATTATGTAACTGTCGCTAAATATGCGTGGACATTGTCCTTGTGCCGTTATCTTATCGAATATCTCGTTGATATTTGTCATATTGAAATTACCGCAAAGACATAAATTCTTTGCTTTCCAATTATTTCTACGCAAAAACGGATGGACAAACTTCAATCCACTTTTTCCGGTCGTAGAATATCTCAGATGCCCCATATATAGTTCTCCTGCAAACGGCAGATTTTTTTTAGCAAATTCAGCGTCCGCCAATTTAGAAGCAGATAAATCCTTGAAACTTTTCTGAGCTGTTGCAAATATCTCTGTTATAGCATTGGCTCCTTGTGCCTTTTCACGAAACATATACTCCTCACCCGGTTCTGTATTTAGTTTCACACATGCCATGCCTGCACCCTCCTGGCCACGGTTATGCTGTTTCTCCATCATTAGATAGAGTTTGTTCAACCCATACATCCACGTGCCATACTTACGTTGATAATAATCAAGCGGCTTGAGTAGGCGAATCATTGCCACACCGCATTCATGCTTTAGTTGCTCCATTCGTTTATTTTAGTGTTTTGTTGTTTCGTTCATTAACCTCCCTATAAAAAAGCCTCCGCATCATTTCCAATATAAGGGTCCGACACGGAGGCCGGTTTTCTACACCGGACATCACTCTACAGTAACCGACTTTGCTAAATTTCTAGGTTGGTCTACATCCTTACCTTTCCAAACTGCTATATGATATGCCAACAATTGTAGCGGTATTGTGGCAAGCAAGGGTTCAAGACATTCAATTGTATCTGGCAATTCTATCACCTCGTCTGCAATACGACTTATCGTTTCGTCACCTTCCGTGACAAGAGCTATGACCTTTCCCTTTCGTGCTTTTACCTCCTGAATGTTGTTAAGCACCTTCTCATACATAGCATTATGTGTAGCAATTACAACCACAGGCATATCCGAGTCTATCAGCGCTATTGGTCCGTGTTTCATTTCTGCTGCCGGATAACCTTCCGCATGAATATAACTAATTTCTTTCAACTTCAAAGCTCCTTCAAGAGCAACAGGATAACTATATCCCCGACCAAGATATATGAAATTACGTGCATAAGTGAACATGCGGCTCAATTCTGCCATGCGATTATTCATTTTAAGCACCTGCTTCATTTTCTCTGGTATCTCATGCAATTCCTTTACAATATTCAGATAATCCTTCAATTCTATTGTTCCCTTTTCTTTGGCTAAGGCTAAAGCTAGCATTGTTAGTACAGTTACCTGCCCTGTGAAAGCTTTTGTCGATGCAACACCTATCTCTGGTCCAACATGTATATATGAACCGGTATTTGTAGCACGTGGTATGCTAGAGCCTATGGCGTTACATATACCATAGACAAAAGCACCGCTGTCTTTTGCTAATTTAACAGCAGCCAAAGTATCTGCAGTTTCACCACTTTGCGAAATCGCTATAACAACATCGTCTGGTGCAATTACTGGATTACGGTATCTGAATTCCGAAGCATACTCCACTTCAACAGGTATGCGACAAAGACTCTCTATCATCTGCTTGCCAATCAGTCCGGCATGCCAAGAAGTGCCACAGGCAACAATAATGAAACGCTTAGCATTAAGTAATCGTTTCTTGTTATCGATTACTGCGCTCAACACTACATTGTCAGTATCTACATTTACACGCCCACGCATGCAATTTGTCAAGCAATCTGGTTGCTCGAATATTTCCTTAAGCATGAAATGGGGATATCCACCCTTCTCAATCTGTCCAAGGTTTATATCAACTGTCTGTATATCAGGATTCAATCGGCGATTTAATATATTCACCACAGTGAGCTCCTCACCAATTCTCATTACAGCTATGTTACCATCTTCCATATATACTACCTTGTCTGTATATTCAACGATAGGAGTGGCATCAGAGCCAAGAAAGAATTCATTATCGCCAATACCTATCACTAATGGGCTTTGTTTACAAGCTGCTATTACCTGATTAGGATCTCTCCTATCAACCAATGCTATGGCATAAGCACCTATCACTTCGTGTAATGCAAGCTGGACCGCTGTAAGAAGATCCAGATTCTTACGTTCTTGTATGTATTCTATCAACTGTACAAGCACCTCTGTGTCTGTGTCAGAACGAAATTCAATACCTTTGGCTATCATTTTGTTCTTCAAAGCCGCATAATTCTCTATTATGCCATTATGTATTATCGCAAGATTCTTCGATTGCGAGTAATGTGGATGTGCATTAAGAGATGAAGGTTCTCCATGTGTTGCCCAACGGGTATGAGCAATACCTACACATCCAGAAGTATTCTTATCGGAACAATAAGCAACAAGATCATCCACCTTACCTTTTGTCTTGCACACATTCAAATTTCCATCCGAATTGATAAGCGCAACGCCAGCACTATCATATCCGCGATACTCCAATCTGCGAAGTCCCTTAATCAGAATAGGAAATGCTTCTTTATTCCCTATATAGCCTACAATTCCACACATAAGGTACAATCTTTATTTACAAGAAAGAATGGAAAATAAACGTCTTCCATTCTTCCTTTATATTCTTAATTAAGTATATTATACAATAGAGAAGTTAAAGAAATAAGAATTGATGTTGCCGAGAACCATAAGGTTGTCATACTACCTACACTTGAATTCTGTGCTTTCACCTTATTAGGTTCTACATAAACAATATCATTTTGTTGCAAATAATAATATGGAGAGTTTATCAAATTCGCATCATTCAGATTTAAAACGTATATATTCTTCTGCCCGTTAGAATCCTCCCTGATAAGCTTCACATTATTTCTAACACCATATATCGTCAGATCCCCAGCTTGCGCAAGCGCCTCCAAAATACTTATTTTTTCATTGGTCACTGTATACATACCTGGTCTTGTAACCTCCCCAAGGACTGATATTTTATAATTTATCATACGTACGGTCACTATTGGCACCTCTTCCGCAGCCATATATGGAGTTATTTTTTCCAATATCAGACTTTCTGCTTCAGCCTTTGTCAGTCCGCCAAGATGAATTCTACCGACTTTCGGGAAGTCAATATTACCCTCATTATCTACCAAATAGCTTTGTAATAGCGGTTGAGAAGTTGATGTACGTGAAATCTGATTGAAAGAAGTAGGAACCGTCATATTAAAAGGTAATGCCGCATCTCCATCTGTAGTACTTACTGTAATGGTCAGCAGATCCTTGGGCATGATACGAGCATCGTAAAGGACTCTTGAAGCATGAAGATCAACCTCACTACTGTTCTTAAAATATGCAACATCTTTTGTACTTGAGCATGCACAAAAAAACATGGCGACTGCCATAAGAACAATAAGAACAAAAGGAAAAATGTTTTTTTTCTTTTCCGCCATTTTAATATGTCTTTTATACAGGTTGCAAATTTACACCTATTTTTCCAATTAAGCAAGCAAAAAGTGTATAAATGATAGGAATTAGGGCTTACTATGTGTGAATATGACAGACCATAGCAGACTCATGTTTTAATCTCGTTATACAATAACAGCCGGAAAACGTATAAAAATTCTTTTCTACATTATTCCGGCTGCAGTTTCAACTTTTTTATTTGATCAATAGAATTTAAAATAATTGCGTGCGTTGTTATATGATATATCCTCCACCATTCGGCTCAATATTTCATGGTCGTTAGGAAGGAGACCTTTCTCTACGTCATTACCTAGTATATTACAAAGCAGACGACGGAAATATTCATGACGCGGATAACTCAAGAACGAACGTGAATCTGTAAGCATACCAACAAAACGACTTAGTAGACCAAGTACAGATAGCGCATTCATCTGTCGTGTCATACCATCAAGCTGATCATTAAACCACCAGCCTGAACCGAACTGTATCTTCCCCGGACATCCACCTTGAAAATTACCGAGCATAGTTGCTATCACTTCGTTGGCACAAGGATTAAGAGTGTAAAGAATTGTACGAGTCAATTTACCGTCCATATTAAGCTTATTAAGGAACTTACTCATAGCCTTGGCTGTAGTGAATTCGCCAATAGAATCGAAACCCGTATCAGGACCAAGCTGGTTATACATCGCCGTGTTATTGTCACGGATAGCTCCATAATGGAATTGCTGCGTCCAATCAGCCTCTGCATCCATTTCAGCCATTCTAGTAAGGAAAGCATTCTTATACTGACGTGTTTCATACACAGTCAACTCTTTGCCACCCATTGCCCTTGCAAATATTTCCTCTATCTGCAAGTCTGTGTACTCCTCATCATAGAATTCCTCTATTCCATGATCAGAGAGTTTACACCCATTCTCTGTAAAGAAATCATGACGCTTCTGTAAAGCATCTATCATATCCTTGAATGTAGTGATGGTTACACCAGCAACCTCTCCAAGCTGATTTACATAAGCCGAGAATTCTGGTTTTTCGATATTCATTGCCTTGTCGGGACGCCATGCTGGTATCATCTTTATCTCAAATCCATCCTCACGAGTTTGCTTATGGAAACGCAAATCATCTACAGGATCGTCCGTAGTACAAACACACTCTACATTATAATGACGCATAAGTCCACGCGCTGAGAACTCCGGTTGTTTCAGTTTTTCATTACACTCATCGAAAATCTCACGAGCTGTTTTCGGACTAAGCTGTTTGGTTATACCAAAAGCCGTCTTTAATTCCAAATGAGTCCAATGGTACAAAGGATTACGAAAAGTATAAGGCACTGTTTCTGCCCATTTTTCAAATTTTTCCCAATCCGAAGTATCTTTTCCCGTACAGTATTTTTCGTCTACTCCATTTGTCCTCATCGCACGCCATTTGTAATGGTCACCACCAAGCCATAACTCCGTAATGCTCTTGAATTTGTGGTCACTTGCCACCATCTCGGGTATCAAATGACAATGATAGTCAATTATAGGCATTTTGGCAGCATGATTGTGGAACAAGTCCTGAGCCACGTCAGTGTCAAGCAGGAAGTTCTCATCATTAAATTGTTTCATAATTAGTTTTTATATTTAAAGTTATACATTTTAATACAAACAGAAAACGCTTAATATACAATGCGCTTATTGTGCAAAAGTAAAAAATAAATTCTGTAATATCAAAAACTTTATTTATTTTTGCACCAAAAATTTACGTAAACGATGACGTACGACAACAACGTTCTTCTGATTTATACCGGTGGGACCATCGGTATGAACAGGAATCCACTAACAGGTGCTCTTGAGCCATTTGATTTTGAACATCTCTTAAGCAACGTACCCGAGCTGAAACAGTTTTCAACTCACATCGCTACCTATCAGTTTAATCCCCCCATAGACAGCAGCGATATGTCACCTGCACTATGGATTGACCTCGCTCATATCATAGCTAACAATTATGAAGATTACGATGGTTTCGTAATACTACATGGAACAGACACAATGGCGTATACGGCATCCGCACTCAGCTACATGCTTGAGAATCTCACAAAACCCGTCATTCTCACAGGCAGCCAGCTGCCAATAGGGCAATTACGCACCGATGGCAAGGAGAATCTCATCACAAGCATAGAAATTGCTGCAGCGAAACATCACGATGGAACATCTATGGTTCCAGAAGTAGGAATCTACTTCAACGGTCACCTCTTGCGTGGAAATCGCACCACGAAACAAAGTGCTGATGAATTTGATGCTTTTGAAAGTTTCAACTATATGCATCTTGTAGAAGCTGGAGTCAATATTACATACCATGATGAACGGATATTAAAACCAGACTTTTCACGCCCCATGACACCTCATTATAGGCTTGACAACAACGTTATTGTCTTCACGATATTCCCCGGCATCAGGGAAGATTTAGTACGGCACATTATCGCTACCCCCAACCTACGTTCAATAGTAATGCGGACGTACGGCAGTGGCAATGCACCGCAAAAACCATGGCTCATAAATGCCCTAAAAGAAGCCACCAACAGAGGTAAGATAATAATAAATATCAGTCAATGTATGGCAGGAAAAGTGGAAATGGGACGATATGACACAGGGTATCAACTAAAGTCCGCTGGCGTGATAAGTGGCTACGATAGCACCGTGGAAAGCGCCGTGACCAAGCTCATGTACTTGCAAGCACGCTTCAGCGACTACCATCAGGTACGCAATTATATGACAAGAAGTATCAGAGGCGAAATAACACTTTAGGATACAGTTGGAAAATTCAGGTTTATAACAAAACATATTTCGAAAACAATCACAGTTCTCAAAACTGTTCTATTAAAGGCTTCACGATAGAATCCTTATAAGTTTAATGTGAGCTCCGTGGAATTTAAAACATTAGCACATGCTCCTTCTTTTCCATCTATTATGGTCTGTGATTACAACAACCTCTGTCTACAATTACTACTGTTTCTGTCATGATAACCTAACGATTTAAACTGTTTATAATATAATCTGACTAATGCTGCGACACATATTATAACCCATCAACCCCAAATTAAGTTTAATCCGCAACAACAAAACATTGTTAAATCATTGATTTAACTTTGTTCTCATATCCACGTTAGATTTACCTTTTAAATGTATGAAATAAAGAAAACCATCCATAATATCATAATATAACGTGAGTTCGATGAATTCAAAATAGACTCAGCTGTGTGTCTAAT
>CAMTJK010000042.1 GCA_947072805.1 uncultured Prevotella sp. | reverse complement strand
CACGTACGTAACGGCAAACCGATGAAATGGTATTAAATCGCAAAACGCGTAACTTGCTGACTATCAGCGCTCCCTGTTTGAGATAAAAAACGCCAATTTTCGCGTCGTAGGTTACAAATTGAGGTTCGGATGCCGATTAACACACGTTAAAGTAAAGATTTTTCCAAATTGTTAATGAAACTATAATGATATCATTCTGCATTGGACATAAGAGTGAAATATGTGCTTCTTCATTTTATATCTGTCTAAGGACAAATTTGGGATAATATGACCGATATGGGTAAAAAAAGGCTGAACCTTCTAATTGAGATTCAGCCCGATTATTGTAACTATTATATGTATGATTGCTATTACCAAAGCGACAAACGTTTTTCTTTGGGAATAAACATTTTATCTCCCATCTTAATTCCAAAAGCATCATACCAGGCATCAATATGGGCTAATGCCCCATTGACACGCCAACGTCCAAGGGAATGAGGATCGCGCTTCGTGCGATTTCTTATTTCTTCTTCCGTTATATTTGCAGACCACACACCTGAATATGCAAGGAAAAAACGTTGGTCTGCAGTGAAACCATCCACATCCGGAATACTGTCTGACTGTGTAGCATGCTTATATGCACAAAAAGCGACTTGAAGTCCGCCATGGTCTGCAAGATTTTCGCCAAGCGTAAATTTTCCATTGGCATTAAGGTCGGGCAAAACCTTAATCTGGGAGAAAAAGTCTGCATAAGCATCGGCACGGATGTTGAATTTTTCTGCATCCTCGGCAGTCCACCAATCACACATGTTTCCATCCTTATCGTAATGTCTGCCTCTGTCATCAAATCCATGTGTCATCTCGTGTCCTATAACAACCCCGATAGCCCCATAATTGAAAGCATCATCGGCATCTGCATCAAAGAATGGAGGTTGCAAAATACCAGCAGGAAAACATATTTCGTTTGTAGTCGGATTATAATAAGCATTGACAGTCTGGGGGAACATATGCCATTCTTCCTTGTCTACAGCTTTCCCTGCCTTGTGTTCAACTTCCCATTTAAGCCAAAAACGATTACACTCGATAATGTTCTCAAGATATGATTTGGAAGGATCTATGTTGAGTGATGACATGTCAATCCATTTGTCGGGATATCCTATCTTCACATAGAAAGAGTTCAGTTTCTCAAGTGCATTCTTTTTCGTAATTTCACTCATCCAGTCTTGTGCCTTTATACGCTCTGCCAATGACTGCTGAAGATTTGCAACAAGCTTCAACATTCTTTCTTTTGAACTGGCAGGAAAATATTTATCCACATATATTTTACCAAGAGCCTGTCCCATCTTAGTTTCGACTTGCCCTGTAGCACGTTTCCACAATGGGTGCATCTCTTTTCTGCCAGATAGTGTCTTACCGAAGAAGTCGAAATTGGCAGCTACAATTTCATCACTCAAATAGTTAGAAAAGCTCATTATCTGCCCCCACTCCATGTAATCTCTGTATTCATCGACTGCAATGCTTGAGATAAGCCTATCTACTCCCGACATGAATTCAAGTTGTCCGACAACAAGTTCACTGATATATTTTTCATCTACTCCGTATGCATTTGTTATCGCAAGAAGATTTATATGAGGGAACTTTTTGTTGAACTCACTTAAAGTAAGCTTGTTATAGTTGGCCTCAGGATCTCTTAATTCTGTCACAGACTTTGAACATCTTGCCAATTCTGTCTCCACTTTCAAGATGTTCTCCATCTTTTTCACTGATTTCTTTTTATTGAAGCCAAACAACTGGAACATCCTGACTATATGTTGCTTATATGCTTCTCTGATGGCGGTGGTAACAGAATCGTCATCAAGATAATATTCTTTCTGGCCGAGGGTCAGTCCTCCCTGATTAATGTTAAGAATGTTACGGCTGGCATTTTTCTCATCAGCACCCAATCCCATACCAAAGAACTCGCTGTCACCAAATTTGGCAAGTTCTAATTGCTCCTCAAACAGAGCCTTCACGGTTTTTGCTTTTTCAAGCCTATTTATTATTGGCATCAATGGTGAAGCTCCCTCGTTATTTCTTCTAACAGAATCTGTAGCAAGTTTATACAAGTCGCTCAATTTCTTTTCCGTCGTACCTTCCCGGAATGTGCCATTCTTCAATTCTGAAAGAATGCTGTTAATTCGCTTGTTATTATTTTCTGCAAGCTGGTCGAAACTGCCATAACGTGAATAGGCAGCAGGTAAAGGATTATTCTTCATCCACCCTCCACAGGCAAATTCATAAAAATCTTCAGCCGGATTAATGCTGAAATCAAGGTTTGCTTTGTCAATACCAGTCTTCAGCTGTTCTTGCGCCATAGACGACAGGGATATTGACGCTATGGCGACAAACGGAATAATACGTTTCATATTCATTATTATAGTTTTTAGATTAATCGTTCAAGTTCTTCGGATAATCGTTCCCATCGTTCCACCTCATCATCCAAACATCTTTTCGTAGAAGTATATTCTGTAATATATACCATATTGGAGGCATTTTCTGGCAAACATAACAAATCATCAAGTTCCTTTAAACGCTTTTCATATCGTTCTATCTGTACCTCTGAATCGGCAACAGCTTTCTCTGCTTTTCTTATCAATCGGCGTTGCTCTTTTTGATCTGCATAAGACTGCTTGCCACTTGTTGAGATTGTCTCATCCGTTGTTTTATCGTCGGATTTTTTTTCAGATGGCTTTTCCAAATGATTTAAAGAATCAATATTATGACTACGCAAGAAATCATATATACCTCCAAGATGCTCCTTAACTTGTCCGCCTCCAAATTCATAAACTTTCGTAACCAATCCGTCAAGAAACTCACGGTCGTGACTAACGATTATTGCCGTTCCATCAAAAGAACGGACAGCCTCTTTCAATACATCCTTTGACTGCATATCAAGATGATTGGTTGGTTCATCAAGTATAAGAAAATTTACCGGCTCAAGCAATAATTTGATCATCGCCAGACGACTACGTTCCCCACCACTTAACACCTTCACTTTCTTCTCGGATGACTCACCGCCAAACATAAAAGCGCCTAATATATCATTGATACGAAGACGTATGTCACCAGTTGCTACATTATCAATGGTTTCAAAAACAGAGAGATTCTCATCAAGTAACTGGGCTTGATTCTGAGCGAAATACCCTATTTGTACATTATGCCCCACCTTCAAACTGCCATCAAAAGGTATCTCATTCATTATGCACTTTACAAGCGTGGATTTACCTTCTCCGTTTTTACCTACGAAAGCTACCTTCTCTCCACGTTTGATGGTCAATGATACATGGTCAAAAACCACATGACTTGCATAATTCTTCCTTACATCTTCACAAATTAGCGGATAGTCACCACTACGTAAGCTTGCCGGGAATTTCAGACGCAAGGCTGATGTATCCACATCATCTATCTCTATAGGAACTATTTTGGCAAGCTGTTTAATGCGGCTCTGCACCTGTACTGACTTTGTAGGCTTGTATCTGAACTTTTCAATAAAATCCTTAATCTCCGCTATTTCTTTCTGCTGATTTTCATAAGCACGTATCTGCTGCTCGCGACGTTCCTTACGAAGCACGACATATTCATCATACTTCACGCGGTAATCTATAATTTTACCGCATGAAATCTCAAGAGTGCGATTGGTAACATTATTTATAAAAGCTCTATCATGACTAACCATTACGACAGCACTTGATGATTGGGCAAGAAACTGCTCTAACCACTGGATGCTTTCTATGTCAAGATGATTGGTTGGTTCATCTAACAACAACACATCGGGACGCTGTAATAGTATCTTTGCAAGCTCTATTCTCATTCTCCATCCTCCACTGAACTCACTCGTCGGACGTTCGAAATCAGAGCGAAGAAATCCCAAACCGGTTAAAGTTCTTTCGACCTCTGCTTCGTAATTTCCAGCTCCCATCATCTGATAACGTTCGTGTTCCTGCGAGAATTTTTGCACAAGCTCCATATATTCAGCACTTTCGTAGTCTTCACGCTCGCCTAACAGACGCTCCATTTTATCTATACGCTCCTTCAATGCCGCATTTCCTGCAAAAGCCTTACACGTTTCCTCACGAACAGTAGTACCATCTTGATTATTCATGACCTGTGGAAGATAGCCGATTGTGATATCATTCGGAAACGCGACATTGCCTGCTGTAGGCTGCTGCTTTCCACATAGTATCTTGAGTAATGTTGATTTGCCGGCACCATTCTTACCAACAAGTGCAATTCTGTCACGCTTGTTTATTACAAAGGTAACATCGCTGAAAAGTGGTTTGATTCCAAATTCAACCTTTAGTCCCTCTACTGAAATCATCTGAATATTATTATAAATCTTAAATAATACGAATTGCAAAGATAAACAAAATAATTCAACATATAAAAAAAACGGAAGACAACCTGTATCTTCCGTTTTTTTCTTTATACTTTAGCTTAGTTATTGACTGAGCCACCTACAATATCCAGCAATTCACTCGTTATTGCTTGCTGTCTGCTCTTGTTATACTGTAAATTCAGCTCGCGTAACAATTCGTCTGCATTGTCTGTCGCTGTCTGCATTGCCACCATGCGAGCTGCATGTTCACTTGCATTACTGTCAAGCAATGCGGTATAAATCATCAGATGTGCAAGCTTTGGAATAAGCAAAGTCAAAACCGTTTGCATATCAGGCTCAACAATAAAATTGCTATTTAAGGGCTTTACCTCCTCTTTCTCCTGAATAGATTTTGTAATATTGTTCCTTCGCTTATACTCCTGAGCATCACGAGTAACAACATTCATTGTGAGGTCACGTTCATGGTCACGATCCAATTCACTTTTAATGTCAATAGGTAGGAATGTTTTGCGAGTAAGAACTTGCGATCCGGCACTCTTAAAATGATGATATATCATTTCAACTTTATCGATCTCACCATTTTTAAACTTATCCCCAAGTTCTCTTGCTATTTCAATACATTCCTTGACATTGGGTTTATCTGCCAAATCTGTAAAATCACCGGCTGAAGCAAGCCCCATCTTAGCAACTTTTTCTGCTACCTTTCTGCCTATCGGATATATGATAATGTTCTCGCTACCAAGACTCTGATAATCAGCCACTGCCGTCTGCATCAATTTCAAAACATTAGCATTGAAACCTCCACACAAACTGCTATTTGAAGAAAAAACAATCAAAGCAACACGCTTTAACGGACGCTCTATACTGAATACATTTGTTGCATCAGCTTCAGAAGCAAGAAATGTATTCAATATATGTTCAAGCATCGTTTCGTAAGGAAGCATATTCTCTATCATAACTTGAGCATGATGAAGCTTGGATGATGCAACCATTTTCATAGCACTCGTAATCTTACGAGTGCTATTCACACTTGCAATGCGTGTCTTGATTTCTTTTAGCGATGGCATAGGCTATCAATTTTTGTACTGTCCGGCAATGTCAGCCATAACACTTTCTATGACAGAAGTCAAGCTGTCATCAATCTTTCCACTTGCCAACGTATCAAGAACCTCTGAATGAGAAGAGCGTAATTTATCAAGAAAAGAATCCTGACACTCACGTATTTTTTCCACAGGGACATCACGCATTAAGCCACGTGTGCCACAATATATAATTGCAATCTGCTCACCAACAGGCATCGGGCTATATTGAGGCTGTATCAAAAGCTGATTGTTCTTACGTCCCCTATCAAGCGTCATTGCTGTTACTGCATCCATATCGCTTGAGAATTTTGAAAAACTTTCCAACTCACGATACTGAGCCTGATCAATCTTAAGGGTTCCGGCAACCTTCTTCATACTCTTAATCTGTGCAGAGCCGCCTACGCGTGATACCGAAATACCCACATTAATTGCGGGTCTGAAGCCTTGATTAAACAAATCTGTTTCTAGGTAAATCTGACCGTCGGTAATTGAAATCACGTTCGTTGGTATGTATGCTGAAACGTCTCCAGCCTGAGTTTCAATAATAGGCAATGCTGTTAGTGAGCCACCACCTTTTACATGTCCTTTCATACACTCCGGAAGATCGTTCATTTGTTCTGCAACTTCTTGTTGTTCGTTTATCTTAGCTGCACGCTCCAGAAGACGACTGTGTAAATAAAAAACATCACCCGGATATGCCTCGCGACCGGAAGGACGACGCAGTATCAACGATACCTCGCGATATGCTACAGCTTGTTTGGACAAATCATCATATACAACCAAAGCTGAAAAACCACGATCACGGAAATATTCGCCTATAGCAGCTCCTGCAAATGGAGCATAATACTGCATGGCAGCCGGATCAGCAGCTGTGGCTGAAACAACTATCGTGTATGGCATTGCTCCATGCTCTTTCAATGTAGACACAAGAGTTGCTACAGTACTTGCTTTCTGACCAATTGCAACATATATGCAATACACAGGCTTGCCTGCATCATAAAAGCTTTTTTGGTTGATAATCGTATCTACAGCTATTGCTGTCTTCCCTGTTTGACGGTCACCGATTATTAGCTCACGCTGACCTCTTCCAATAGGTATCATTGAATCAACGGCCTTGATACCTGTTTGTAATGGTTCTTTTACCGGCTGACGATATATAACACCAGGAGCTTTCCTATCCAAAGGCATCTCAAACGAATCTTTCAAATCAATATCTCCTTTACCGTCGATAGCCTGTCCCAAAGGGTTGATAACTCGACCAAGCATATTATCGTTCACACGGATTGACGCAATTCGCTTAGTTCGTTTTACAACCATACCCTCTTTAATGCCTGATGTCATTCCAAGAAGGACACATCCAACATTATCCTCCTCAAGATTCATCACAATAGCCATTGTTCCGTTCTCAAATTCAAGAAGTTCATTGGCTTCAGCGTTTCGAAGTCCATAAATACGAGCAACGCCATCGCTTACCTGCAATACAGTACCCACCTCATCAAACTTTTCGCTGTTGCTAATGCCTTTCAACTGTTCTAAAAGAACTTGAGACACTTCACTCGGTTTTATTTTGTCTGACATAATTTATAGTTCATAATTTTGATAATAGTAATATGCACTACTTCTACTTACTTAATGCTGTAAGGATTGTCTTGAGCTTATTTTTTATACTCGCATCCATCCTATAAGTATCATACTCAAGGATAAAACCTCCAATAATATCTGGATTAACCTCAGTCTCAAACTCAACAGCTCCGTTAGTCTTACTTTCCACCATCTGCCGCATTTTATACTCTGTTTCAGGTTTAACAGCAGTTGCAGTGGTTAGTTTTCCGCGAATGATATTCTTCTGTTTACGATATAGAGTGATATATGAGTTTGCTATGAACTGTAACATTCCTTCACGCCCATTGTCAAGCACAACACCAATAAACGACCTCGTAACAGGAGTCGCAGAAGAGCCTACTGCAGAAAGAAGAAGATTCTCTTTTGCACCCCTTGAAAGCATTGGATTGTCTATTGTAAATCTAAGTTCCGGTACCTTAATATAAGATACAGCCAATGTCTGCATATCATTATATACCTTATCCTCAAGTTTTGCTTCTATTGCATTCTTTAACAATGCGCGAGCGTACCTAACCGATATTACTCCTATATCCATAAACATTATTCTTTAGAAGATACACCATCCAGCATACGATCGATTAATTCCATCTGCGAATTATCATCACCCAGTTTCTCGCGCATAATTTTCTCAGCTATTTCAACACTCAGGGTTGCAACTAACTTACGTATATCGCTAATTGCTGCCTGTTTCTCATTTTCAATTTCTACTCTAGCTTCATTTATAATACGAGCACCCTCCTCTCGCGCTTTTTGCTGGGCTTTTTCAATAATAGAATCACGCGTTGCTGCAGCCTCCTTTATTATAATAGCCTGCTTTTCACGTGCTTCTTGCAAAATGGATTCACCTTCTTTTTGAATATTGGTTAATTTTTCGTTTGCCTCGTGTGCCTTACGCAGTGAATCATCTATAAAAAGTTTTCTTTCATTGACCATTTTTACAATAGCTGTAAAGCCATACTTTAATAGAATAATAAACACTACTATAAATATCAGAGACATCCAAAATAGCAAACCAACACTAGGAGTTAACAAATCCATACGCTGTCTTTTTTCAGTGCCTTTGCACCCTAACAAATAATTAGATACACAAGAATGCTATCACGGCAGCAAACAAAGCAACACCCTCAATAAGAGCTGCCGCTACTATCATATTTGTAAAAAGCTTGTTCATTACTTCGGGCTGACGTGCCATGGCATCCATTGCCTGACCACCAATCTTACCAATACCAAGACCTGCACCAATGGCAGCCAAACCTGCGCCGACAGCTGCACCTAATTTTGCAACACCTTCTGCTGCTAACAATAATGAAATCATAATCTTAAATATTAAAATGTTATTTATTTGTTTATTATGTAATCTATTTTATTCTGTTTATTCATGTTCCGGCTCCACTCGTGCCAATCCAATAAAGACTGCACTTAACATTGTAAAAACCATTGCCTGAATGAAACATACAAGGCACTCCAGACACATCATAAAAATGCTCATTATGACACTTAATGCAGACATTGATAATTGCACAGCAACAGCCTTACTTGCTACAAGAAATATTATACACGTAATGGCAACAGCTATAGCATGTCCCGCCATCATATTAGCAAATAGACGAATCATCAACGCAAATGGCTTTGTAAAAATACCGACAAACTCTATGACAGGAATTATCGGAATTGGCATCTTCAACCAAGTAGGTACATTGGGCCAAAATATGTCTTTCCAATAATGCTTATTTCCACTAAATTGGACAATTAAGAATGTGCAAAATGCAAGAAAAAAAGTTACTGTTATGTTACCCGTAACATTACCACTACCAGGAGGGAACGGTATCAGTCCCATAACATTGCATGTGAAAATAAAGAAGAAACAAGTTAGAAGGTAAGGAACATATTTCTCATATCCCTTGCCGACACCAGGCTTTATAATTTCGTCGACAACATACATTACAAGCATCTCTATAAAACCAACAAAACCTTTTGGAGCAGGATCGCTTGGCTTCTTATTTCTATACCAACGTGCAGACAACAATATACATGCAAGTAATATGATTACATTGATAAACATTACTGCAACTGTTTTTGTTATAGACAAGTCCAAAGGTACAGAAATATCCGTCCCTGTTATTTCAACAATCTTTCCCGCATTTTGTCCTGTTGTTGCAATAGCAAGATTATATGGTCCCTGCCTATAACCATTTTCATCAACATCATGTGAAAATGAAGATGAACAAAAGACATGCCACCCTGTACTGCTATTAATGATGACAGGGAGAGGTATTGATATTGCATGATTATTTATATCTGCAACATGCCAATCATGACTATCCTTAATGTGCTCTAACACTATTTCTTTAGGATTTAGCCCTGTTTCCTCTTCTTTTTCTGCCATTATTGGCAAAAAAGTAAATAGCATAATTGCCACACATAACAGTTTTTTTAAGCGATCCATTATTTCTTAATGTTTTATTATCAACGTTATAATCAGCATCACCACATACATTCCAAAGAACATTGCAGCAAAACGGAATGAATCTTCTCTGTTATCTTCAAAAACAACATATGTGCCTACTACTGTCATTACTAGCACAAATCTTATCGCAGCAAATAACAAATAGTATTTTACAAGTTGAGTTACATCTTTTTCTTTGACAATATTGTATCCTTTGACATATCCCATTCCTAAAATAGTAAAGAATATAGCCGAAAGAAATACAGACAGTATACTCATTGAAGTTTTTCTACACAGAGTGAGACTTCATTGTTTAATACCTCAACAAAGCCACCGATTATATCGACTGTTTTAAGACCTGTCTTGTCTATATATTCAACAGTTCCTTGTTGCAGCGATGATATTATCGGAGCATGATTCAGAAGTATCTCAAAATTTCCTTTTGAACCTGGTACATTTACCCTTTCAACTTCCCCGTCAAATTCGATTTTTTCTGGAGATACTATCTTTAGTATTATACCCATACAATATATTTGTTATGCATTAGCAGCTTCCATCAACTTCTTTGCTTTTGCTTTAGCATCCTCTATTGTTCCTACATTAAGGAATGCCTGCTCTGGAAGATCATCAACCTCACCATCCAATATAGCATTAAAGCCTTTGATTGTATCTTCTATAGAAACCATAACACCTGGTAATCCAGTAAATTGCTCGGCTACAGAGAATGGCTGTGACAAGAAACGCTGAACTCTACGAGCCCTGTTTACAGTTAATTTATCCTCATCGGATAATTCATCCATTCCTAGAATCGCAATAATATCCTGCAACTCCTTATACCTTTGTAATATTTGTTTTACCCTTTGAGCGCATTCATAATGTTCCTTTCCGACAATAAGAGGATCCAAAATACGCGACGTACTACCTAATGGATCAACAGCCGGATATATACCTAACTCTGTTATCTTTCTGCTTAACTCTGTCGTTGCGTCAAGATGCGTAAACGTTGTAGCCGGAGCAGGGTCTGTTAAATCATCCGCAGGAACATATACTGCCTGAACGGATGTAATAGAGCCTCGTTTGGTTGACGTAATACGTTCCTGCATAGTACCCATCTCGCTCGCCAATGTAGGCTGATATCCAACAGCAGAAGGCATACGACCGAGTAATGCTGAAACCTCAGAACCAGCCTGAGTAAAACGGAATATATTATCTATGAAGAAAAGAATATCGGCAGCTGCACCATCTTTACCTCCATTATCACGAAATTCCTCAGCTACAGTCAGACCTGATAAAGCCACAGAAGCGCGCGCTCCTGGGGGCTCATTCATTTGTCCATATACAAGAGTAGCTTGACTCTTCTTTAGTTCTTCCGGATCAACAAGTGACAAATCCCACTTACCCTCATCCATTGCCTTACGGAATTTATCACCATATCGGATTACTCCTGACTCTATCATTTCACGAATCAGATCATTACCCTCACGCGTTCTTTCACCAACTCCCGCAAAAACAGAATATCCGTTATGACCTTTTGCAATATTGTTAATAAGCTCCATAATCAGCACCGTCTTACCAACACCTGCGCCACCGAAAAGGCCAATTTTTCCTCCTTTCATGTAAGGTTCAAGAAGATCTATCACTTTTATTCCAGTAGCAAGCATTTCCTTTCTTGTCGAAAGTTCCTCAAAAGCAGGAGCTTCACGATGAATTGGATAAGAACCCTTCATGTCGAAATCCTTCATGCCGTCAATTGGCTTTCCAACAACATTTAACATTCGTCCTTTAATCTGGTCGCCAGATGGCATTTGTATCGGAGAGCCTAATGGTACTGCTTCCAATCCACGCTGCAGTCCATCTGTATTGTCCATAGCCACGCAACGGACTGTTTCTTCACCTATATGCTGTTGAACCTCTACTATCAATTCACTTCCGTTAGAACGGACAATTTTTAGTGCCTCATGAATCTTTGGCAACACTTTCTCGGCCTCAAGACCCTTTGTATCAAAATACACATCAATAACCGGTCCTATAACCTGAGAAATGTGTCCAGTAATTTGTGACATATGCGATTATATTTTAGTTTTGTTTTTCGATTGTAGGGCAAAGATAGCAATTAATTATTAAATCATGCACACATTTTATTGTTTTATTCCTATATTGAACAATAATATAGTTTTTTTGAAATATCTAATGTAATTCGAAGTATTGCAATATAATTTAGATACTTAACTCATCCAAAACCTTTATCAATTTCATATCCAACGGTTTATCAGTACGTATAGCATCACTAAATGGCACGTATACCACCTCATTATTTCGTACGCCTACCATTACATTTCTTTGTCCTTGCAATATTGCCTCAATAGCTCCTACACCGGTTCTACTGGCAAGTATACGATCATGGGCTGTCGGTCTTCCCCCACGCTGCAGATGTCCCAATATAGAAACTCTCACATCATAATCAGGGAATTCTTTTCTCACACGATCTGCATAATATAAAGCACCGCATTTCGGACTTTCGGAAACTATAACTATGCAACTTTTTTTTGATTTCCTTATTCCACGCTCCATAAACCTTGCCAACTGGTCTACATCAGTTGAATCTTCCGGTATTATTGCAGCTTCCGCTCCGCTTGCAATCGCACTGTTTTGAGCAAGGAATCCAGCATCTCGTCCCATCACCTCAACAAAGAAAATGCGTTCATGGCTTTGAGCTGTATCACGGATACGGTCCACACATTCTACAATTGTATTCATTGTTGTATCATAACCAATTGTAGAGTCTGTGCCATATAAATCATTATCAATAGTACCTGGCAAGCCTATACAACAAACATCATATTCAGAAGCAAAATTCTTCGCTCCGGTTAGTGAGCCATTTCCTCCAATAACAACCAGAGCATCAATTTGCTCTTTTTTCATTGTGTTATATGCTTTTGCCATGCCCTCTGCTGTCATAAATTCCTTACTTCGAGCCGTTTTAAGGATGGTACCTCCCTGCATAATTATGCCACTAACATTTTCTGTAGTAAACGAACGGATCTCACCATTAATTAATCCATCATAGCCACGATAAATACCCTTAATATTAAAACCGTTGCAAATTCCTGCTCTTGTCACTGCCCTAATTGCAGCATTCATTCCGGGCGCATCGCCTCCTGAAGTCAACACACCGATTGTTTTAATCTTAGCCATAATCTTTTTACTATTTATATCCTATTGAATAACTATCCCATAATATATACTTCAAGCCATAATATTGCGAATCCGCACAGCCAGCCTATCAGCACTTTTGGCGTGCAATTCTTCAAATACCAGCCAACATGCATTTTCTCCATTTTCATAAGTGCCAGTCCGCAACTATTGGCGAAACAAAGCAAACATCCGCCAACAGCTGTAGTATACGCTATTAACTTCCAAAATGTTCCGTTTAACGCAAATGTAGAAACATATTCAGAATCAGACCAATATTGCGGAAGCGTGGCATCTGCTATAGGATACATTGATATGTATGTCATGGCAACAGTGAAAGTATCGATAATTCCACTCATAAGTCCTGAAATAAGTCCAAGTACCCATATATTATGAATATTATAATCAAACCATTCAGAGACAATACTAAAGAAGCCTGTCTCCTGAACCACTCCCATTGCCAGCATAATTCCCATTACGAACAGCATCAACTGAATACTACCATACTGCAGAACTCGTGGAATTCTTCTATGAATCATCTGATCCGCATTCAGAAGTTTTCTGTTAAACACCTCATTTACAATCCAAAGAACAGAAAGCACACATAAAGCGCCAAGGAATGGGCTCAATTTGGTCATATTATGAAACGTTGGTATAAACCAAAGTCCACCTATACCAACAACCAGCATGACCAATCGTTGCCATCTGTTCAAATTTGTATCATCTCCACGATACGGTATAGTATACCACTCTACATCTAATCTTTCTGGCAAATCACGACTAATCAATATTGTTGGAATCACCCATGCAACTATGGCGGGAAGCGCCAGATAAGCAGAAAAATTTGTTGCTGTTACAGCCCCATTTCCCCATAGCACCACACCTGCCGGATCTCCAATTACTGTAAAGCACCCTCCTGTGTTTGCAGATATTACGATTGCACATCCTATCAACATCCGTTGCCGGCGACTTTGCACAATATTATGCATTATCATGAGCATCATTGTTGTTGTTGTCAGATTATCAAGATTTGCAGAAATCACAAATGTTGCCAAAGTAAGCGTCCATAATAATTGCTTGGTGTTTCGTGTACGAACCCATTCACTGATAAAATCAAAACATCCGTTGTTATTTAGTATTTCTATAATAGACATTGTAGCAAGGAGAAATAGCACAACAGCAGCAGCCTTACCTACATATTTTAGAAATACATTATCATATATATAATATTTGATTGCCGAACTCGATGTATTATTATCACCTATAAACTCCAGATATTCAAAAGAATGGTGACGCATAACAAAGTCTGCACCATAACAGACATAAAATACCCATCCGACTGTACCGATAAACATAGCAACAGCTGCTTTGTTTATATTGGTAAAATGCCCTGTTGCTATCAAAAGGTAACCAAATAAAAAAATCAGTACGATAATTATAGATGTCATATATTCCTTATGAAAATCAGCACAAAGATAACAATCTTTGTCGAAATACGACTAAACGATACAAAAAAGTTTAAACCTTTAACGTGTTTTAAACCAAATGTTTAAGCTCGGTTACAGGAATAAACATTCCGTATGCATTATCACATATACTGATTTATACGATGAAAAGAATGCAAAAATGATTGCAACTTCTGCATCTTATCTCGTCTTTCATCATCCAGCAACCCCAAATTTAACTTCTTACGATTGAATTTAAGCCAATTTAGGAGGCGATGCTCTTCTATATGATGCCTTGATGGTGCACGATGGTTTTCTGAAATAAAATTCCACACATCATTATAATTATTGTTCCAATTTTCAATTCTATCCATAAACAATGTACCTTTTGAGGAGATCACATTTCTGTATAATCATATTATGTTTATAGCAAATCCTTTATTATTATCACACTAAATATAGTTACGCTATTCCCTATTATATTTTGATCATGTTATTATAATAATATTTCACATAGAATATTTATGTAAAAAAAGTGCCGTGACATTATTGTATCACGGCACTTTTTATGTGTTTTGGTTATATTATTTCTTGAAAAAGTCCTTAACGGCCTCGTTAGGAACCATCTGCTCATCAAAGATGTAAGCACCGGTCTTCGGGCTCTTCACCATCTTAATAACTTTTGAATATGCGCGACCATCCTTTGAGCCTTCATGGAGGGTTGCGACGGTTTTCTTTGCCATGTTATAAAGTGCTTTTTAGGGTTATTATTTTATTTCCTTGTGAAGCGTCATCTTTTTAAGAATAGGATTGTACTTCATCAATTCCATACGTTCCGGAGTGTTTTTACGGTTTTTTGTCGTTACATAACGACTTGTTCCGGGCATACCGCTATTCTTAATTTCTGTGCATTCAAGAATAACCTGCACTCTGTTACCCTTTGCTTTTTTTGCCATTGTATTAGTCTCCTATTACTTTTATGTCTTTCCATTCGCAAAAGCCTTTTGCAACGGCCTGCTTTAAAGCAGCATCAAGACCAACTTTATTTATCAAACGCAGACCAGCAGCACTGATCTTCAAGCTAATCCAACAACTTTCTTCAACATAGAAGAATTTCTTGTTGAAAAGGTTTACATCAAAGCTACGTTTAGTACGATGCTTTGAGTGAGACACATTACAACCTATCTGTGCCTTCTTTCCTGTAATCTGACAAATCTTCGACATTTCTATCTAATTTTGTTTCCTTTTTGTAACTTATTCCAAACAGCGTGCAAAGTTAATGTTTTTTTTTAGATAAGCAAAATAATAGCCATAAAGAATGAATATTTTAAGAATTATTTTATATTCAGCATCGTGTGGCAATTTTATGTGAACCTTATTACAAATAAAAAAGACTGGGTATTTACAAAGCTCGCAATTCTACTTAACAAAAGTTAATTTGTAAAGATGTTTGGTCGAATTTAACATTTTTAAATCCGGTATTCTAGGTGTAAATTTTTGTTAATCAAAGTGAGGCAATTTACCCTCTCGATGGGTCGAAAAACGGTTACGTACGTGAGCTCATTGCGATTTCATCGAT
>CAMTJK010000041.1 GCA_947072805.1 uncultured Prevotella sp. | reverse complement strand
ACACACGTTAAAGTAAACATTTTTCATAAAAGTAAATAAATGTTATACGTGTTATTTCGCGATGCAATTCGACTATTGTTTTTTAGGATAGTATATCACTATCGTATTGAAGATAAAAGGTAACATTATGAGCATAGAAAATACCATATAGCAAAACCTTGTGTAAGAAAAAAGCGCCAGGAACATGGCAATATGTAATATTTCACACCTAATTGACGTGAAATATAATTATTTTTTGTAACTTTGCCAATCAATTGAAAGCATGATTATAAAAGACAACGCAATATCAAGAGAATGAAGCCAACGGCGATTTTACTTCTGCATTGCCCCGATAGATTGGGCATTATATCGGAGATTACTAAGTTTATAACTGACAATCAGGGTAACATCGTTTATCTTGATCAATACGTAGACAGGCAGGACGGTATGTTCTTTATGCGCATTGAATGGGAGCTTGACAATTTTCTCATTCCACGTAACAAAATAAAGGAATACATAAATACCTTATACGCACAAAGATATGAGATGGAATGTAATCTTTACTTTAATGATGTAAAACCGCGAATGGCTATCTTCGTAAGCAAGATGAGCCACTGTTTGTATGACCTTTTGGCCCGATATAAAGCAGGAGAATGGCGTGTAGATATACCATGCATAGTAAGCAATCATGAAGATTTGCGTTATGTCGCCGAACAGTTTGGCATTCCGTATCACGTATGGTCTATTAACAAAGACCATTCCAACAAGCAGGATGTGGAAAAAGCAGAAATGGAACTGATGAGGAAAGAAAATGTTACCTTTATCGTGTTAGCACGTTATATGCAGATAATAAGTGAAGACATGATAAAACAATATCCCAACCACATAATAAACATACACCACTCTTTTCTGCCGGCATTCATCGGTGCCAAACCATATCATCAGGCATGGGAACGCGGCGTGAAAATAATAGGAGCCACAAGTCACTATGTTACGAACGAGCTTGACGCCGGACCGATAATCGAGCAGGACGTGGTGAGAATAAGTCATAAAGACACTCCGGAAAGCCTTGTTCTGAAAGGACGAGACCTCGAAAAAATCGTGCTCTCGCGTGCAGTTACGAAACATATCGAAAGAAAAATACTTACGTACCATAACAAGACCATCATTTTCAGTTAATGAACGTTGCTATAATAAAATATAACGCAGGTAACATATACTCGGTGGTAAATGCACTGAAAAGACTGGGCATTGAGCCTTGTCTTACTGACGATGCTGCTGTGCTGGCAAATGCCGACAGGGTGCTCTTTCCCGGTCAGGGTGAAGCCAGTGGAATAATGAGATATCTGCGCGAGCATAAACTAGATGAAACTATAAGACACCTAACCCAACCCGTGTTAGGAATATGTGTAGGGCAACAACTGCTATGCAAGCACTCGGAAGAAGGTAATACCGACTGTATTGGAATTTTCGACACAGAAGTCAAGAAGTTTTGTCCCCAAAGGCACGAAGACAAAGTGCCAGCAATGGGATGGAACTCCATAACCAATTTGAAAAGTCCCTTGTTTAAAGGACTGAACGAAAACGACTTCGTATATTTTGTTCACAGCTACTACGTTCCACTCTGCAGTTCGACAATAGCCACAGCAAATTATATACAGCCATATAGCGCAGCACTGTGCAGAGACAACTTCTATGCAACACAATTCCATCCGGAAAAAAGTGGAAGCGTGGGAGAAACAATTCTTAAAAACTTCCTGGAACTATGATCGAACTAATACCTGCAATCGACATAATAAACGGAAACTGCGTACGGCTTACCAAAGGCGACTACGACAAGAAATCTGTTTACTCGGAAAATCCGGCAGAAATGGCCGTACAATTCGAGCACATCGGATACAAGAGACTTCACGTGGTAGACCTGGACGGTGCAAAATCTAAACACATCGTAAACGTAAAAACCCTGAAATCCATCACCGATAATACAGCACTGACCGTAGATTTTGGTGGAGGCATCAAAGGAGAGAACGATATTGAAACTGCATTTGCAAACGGTGCCTCAATGATAACAGTTGGCTCCGTTGCAGTAACAGAGCCCACCTTATTTACATCCTGGATAAAAAAATATGGCGCCGAAAGGATAATTCTGGGAGCCGATGTCCGCAATGGACTTATTGCCATAAACGGCTGGAAGCAAGACGCTGAAATAGAGCTGACAGATTTTCTTGACAAATATGTGGAACTCGGTATACGAAATGTACTCTGCACCGACATTTCAAAAGACGGTACACTATCCGGACCAGCCATTGGTTTGTATAAAGATATTATGACTAGATATCCGGATTTGCATCTTATTGCAAGCGGCGGTGTATCTTGCGCAGAAGATATCCAGGCACTTGATGAAGCCGGAATACCGGCTGTGGTGTTCGGGAAAGCTATATATGAAGGAAAAATTGATCTGAAGAAATTATGGGACTGGCAAAACGGATAATACCTTGCTTAGATGTGAAAGACGGGAAAACCGTAAAAGGCACAAACTTTATTCACCTGCGTACAGCAGGTGCCCCCGTTGAATTAGGCAAAGCATATAGTGAAGCAGGTGCCGATGAACTTGTATTCCTTGACATCACAGCCAGTTACGAAGAGCGTAAAACATTCACAGAAATGGTAACGCGTGTGGCTTCGGAAATAAACATACCTTTTACCGTGGGAGGAGGAATAAACGAACTGGCAGACGTGGAACGACTGTTGCTTGCCGGTGCCGATAAAGTGAGTATTAACAGCGCCGCATTCCGCAACCCATCACTAATCGACAATATAGCCAAACGATTTGGAAGTCAGGTATGTGTATGTGCCCTGGATGCACGTTTCGATGAGGGGCGCTGGTACTGTTACGTGAAAGGAGGAAGAGAACGGACTGAATATGAACTGTTTGAGCGTGCGCATGAGATGCAGGAAAGGGGCGCCGGTGAAATATTATTCACAAGCATGAACCACGATGGGGTGAAATCCGGGTATGCAAACGAGGCTCTTGCCAAGATGACAGATATATTATCCATCCCTGTAATAGCAAGTGGCGGAGCGGGAAGCAAAGAACATTTCAAAGACGTGTTCAATATCGGCCATGCGGATGCAGCTCTTGCCGCCAGCGTATTTCACTTTGGGGAGATAGATATCAAGGAACTGAAACAATATCTGCGAGAAGAAAACATAAACATAAGGTTATAACATTTGCAATTATTATGGTGATAGACTTCAATAAAGCGGGAGGACTTGTCCCGGCTATTATACAAGACGCTACAACAAAAAACGTTCTTATGCTCGGATATATGAACAAAGAGGCTTACGAAAAGACAATAAGCTCTAAGCGCGTTACCTTTTATAGCAGAAGCAGAAAGTGCCTTTGGACAAAAGGAGAAACCTCAGGCAATTACCTCAACTTAGCAAGCATAGACGTAGATTGTGACAACGATACGCTTCTCGTACAAGTACACCCAGAAGGACCTACATGCCATAAGGGAACAGCAACCTGCTGGGGAGAAGCCAACGACAGTAACCCGCTTCTATTCCTGAAAGATCTACAGGATTTTATAGAAAAACGCCATGAAGAAATGCCGGAAGGCAGCTACACTACGTCTTTATTCAAAGACGGCATTAACCGAATGGCACAAAAAGTCGGAGAAGAGGCGCTTGAAGCCGTAATAGAAGCCGTAAATGGAACCAATGAAAGATTAGTATATGAAGGTGCCGACATGCTATATCACCTCATAGTACTGCTTACCGAAAAAGGACTTCGCATAGAAGACCTTGCCAAAGAACTACAGGTTAGGCACGATCCTAATTGGCATAAACATTAACAAGACATCAGGATATTCTTATGCTCATAGATTATAAAAAGGTATCCATATATCAGACAAATGAGAAACCTGTTCTGTGCAATGTGGATTTTCATGTAGATGAAGGAGAATTCATCTATATCATTGGACGTGTTGGCTCGGGGAAAAGTACTCTACTTAAATCCATTTATCTTGAACTCGACGTTGAAGACGCGGAATGTGCTATCGTAAACGGACATGATATAAAGAATTTGAAGCGCAAACACATTCCCGCATTGCGCAGAGAATTAGGAATAATATTTCAAGATTTCCAACTACTGAGCGACAGGACTGTATATAAAAACCTTTATTTCGTACTTAGAGCAACAGGATGGAAGAAAAAAGACGACATTGACAAACGCATAACGGAAGTGCTTGCAGACGTCGGCATGTTGGAAAAAGCAGGTAAGTATCCACATGAGTTGTCCGGTGGAGAGCAACAACGCGTAGCCATTGCAAGAGCGATATTGAATAATCCTAAAATCATTATTGCCGATGAGCCAACCGGTAATCTTGACCCGGAAACAGCAGACAATATAATACAACTGCTCAGACAAATTTCGCAGACAGGAACAGCCGTGGTAATGAGCACCCACAACATGGTTCTTGTAAACAAATATCCCGGAATAGTTTATTGTTGCAAGAATGGTTCACTAAAGGAGGTGACACAAGACTACAACGAAATAATAATCGATGACGAAGAAGCCGAACAGGCTCAACAATAAATTGAACAAAACAAAAACATATAATTATGAAAGTAATGAAATTTGGTGGCACTTCTGTAGGCTCACCTGAACGTATGCAAAATGTGACCAAACTCGTCACAGCATCTGGCAATCCGACGTTTGTTGTTCTTTCAGCCATGTCTGGCACAACAAATTCATTGGTAGAGATTTCAAACTATCTTTACAAAAAGAATCCGGAAGGTGCAAACGAAGTCATAAACAAACTTGAAGAAAAATATAACAAACACATTGATGAGCTATATTCCACAGATGAATGGAAAGAAAAGACCAGGCTTTTCATTACAGAAGAGTTTAATTACTTGCGTTCATTCACAAAAGAACTCTTCACCAGTTTTGAAGAAAAAAACATTGTAGCCCAAGGAGAAATAATAAGCACCAACATGGTTGCAAACTACATGAAGGAACAAGGCTATAAAGTGACACTTCTTTCCGCACTCGACTTCATGAGAACCGATAAGAATTCAGAACCGGATCTACCTTATATAAAGAAAAATCTCCTTGCATTATTAGAAGAAGAAAAAGGCTCACAGGTATATATTACACAAGGATTTATATGTCGCAATGCCTACAGTGAGATTGACAATTTACAACGTGGCGGAAGCGACTATACCGCATCACTAATCGGTGCTGCAATCAATGCAGAAGAAATTCAGATTTGGACCGATATTGACGGTATGCATAATAATGATCCACGTATAGTTGATCACACATCACCTGTACATCAGCTACACTTTGAGGAAGCTGCAGAGCTTGCCTATTTTGGAGCAAAGATACTCCACCCCACTTGTGTCCAACCGGCAAAATATGCTAACATTCCGGTGCGCTTGCTTAACACAATGGATCCAGAGGCAGAAGGAACAACTATAAGCAATAAAACAGAAAAAGGAAAAATAAAAGCTGTTGCTGCAAAAAGCAACATTACAGCCATAAAAATAAAGAGTAGCAGAATGCTCCTTGCTACCGGTTTCTTGCGTAAGGTATTTGAAATTTTTGAGAGTTACCAAACTCCCATTGACATGGTTTGCACATCTGAAGTGGGCGTTTCTATGAGCATCGACAACAATTCACACCTGAACGAAATTGTTGATGAGCTGAAAAAATACGGCACGGTTACCGTAGACAGTGATATGTGCATTATATGTGTAGTAGGAGATCTTGATTGGAGCAATGTCGGTTTTGAAACACTTGCCACAGAAGCAATGAAAAACATTCCTGTAAGAATGATTTCATATGGTGGTTCAAATTACAACATTTCATTCCTAATAAAAGAGGCAGACAAGAAGCGTGCTTTGCAAAGCCTAAGCAAGACATTGTTTAATTAACAACACATCCCAACACAGAATAGCTATGAGAGAAATGTTCCCAACAGAGAAATTAAACTCTGTACAGACACCTTTTTATTATTATGATGCAGATTTGTTGCGTCAGACACTGACCGCTATCAACGAAGAAGCCGGCAAACATGAAGGTTACGTTGTACATTACGCCATTAAAGCCAACGCGAACTCTAAAATTCTTGACATAATAAGTCGCTATGGGTTAGGTGCCGACTGTGTAAGCGGGGGCGAGATAAATGCTGCTCTTGAAGCAGGCTTCCCTGCATCGAAAGTCGTTTATGCCGGAGTTGGAAAAAGTGATTGGGAAATAGAAACAGGACTGGACAACAGCATATTTTGTTTCAATGTAGAAAGTATTGCCGAACTTGACGTAATAGCAGAAATTGCACAAAGAAAAAATAAAAAAGCCCCTGTAGCATTCAGAATTAATCCCAACGTGGGAGCACACACACATGCACACATCACCACCGGACTTGCCGAAAATAAATTCGGTATAGCCATGGAAGAGATGAAAGATGTTATAGCCAAGGCCAAAAGCATGAATAGCATAAAATTTATGGGACTTCATTTCCACATAGGTTCGCAAATTCTTGAAATGGACGATTTTGTTGCATTGTGTCATAGAATCAATGAGTTACAGGATACACTTGAGGCTGACGGTATATTTATCGAACACATAAACGTAGGCGGAGGTCTTGGTATTGATTATGATAATCCGGACAAGTTTCCAATTCCTGACTTCAAGAAATATTTCGATACATATGCCAACAACCTAAAACTGCGCAAAGGACAGCATCTGCACTTTGAATTGGGACGTGCCGTGGTTGCTCAATGCGGCTCTCTGATTACCAGGACTCTGTACATAAAGCATGGTACGGCAAAACAATTCGCAATAGTAGATGCCGGCATGACAGACCTGATTCGCCCAGCTTTATATCAAGCATACCACAAGATAGAAAACATTTCCAGTACGGGAGACACAGAATTATACGAAGTTGTCGGACCGATTTGTGAATCAAGTGATGTATTCGGAAAGCAAATTGAACTCCCAAAAACATCACGAGGTGATCTTATCGCGATACGTTCGGCTGGTGCTTATGGTGAAATCATGGCATCCGGATATAATTGTCGTAAACTTCCAAAAGGATATCTGAGTGATGAATTAAAATAAACATGATATTTGACTTTCTGACTATAACCATATGTTGCTTCCTGCTGTTGCTGGCATTAATTACACCTTTATGCAACGGTTTTTTTAGAAGTATACTAATTAAGTGGAGAATCTGTAGGTGTGAACAACATACACCCACAGCATTCTCCATCATCATAACGGCCCACGATAAAGCTAAAGAACTCGAAAGAAATCTGCCTTCAATACTCAATCAAATATATGACAGCAAATTTGAGGTGATTGTTGTTGATGAATCTTCAACAGACGGGACAGACGATGTGTTGAAACGCTTGAAGAACGAGTATCATAATCTATATACCACATTCATACCCGAGTCAAGCCATTACCTAAGCCGTAGAAAACTTGCACTTACAATTGGTATCAAAGCTGCAAAAAGTGAATGGCTAATACTTACAGATGCTGATTGTCGTCCGACAAGCAATACATGGCTGCAATCAATGTCGGACTATTGTAACAATAACACAGATATAGTTCTCGGCTTCACCAACTATTCTCAACAAGCAAAAACTTATTATAGATTTGAAAGGTTGCACACGTTCTGTTACTTAGCGCACAAAGCCTATCGCGGTATTGCTTATAGATATAATGGCAATAATTTGGCTATACGAAAGAGTATTTTCATGCAAGGAAACGGTTTCTTGAGAAATTTGAAGTATCTTCGCGGTGAATATGATTTTCTGGTAAATGAATATTCAGAAGAAGCCAGAACCGCCGTTGCCGTAGATGAGAAATGCTTTGTATATCAAGACTCTCCATCATCAACCTCATGGAAAAATGAACATCTGTATTATATGGAAACAAGACAACATCTGAAAAGAAGTTTCAGTTATAGATTACTGACGAATACAGATACTACATTGTTGCATTTCAACTATCTTATTGACATTGCAGCATTGACATATTCCATATTATCAAGCAACATCATCATGACAATTACCGCTGCATTCTGTCTCATATTATCTCTTGTTTTACGTATTATAATTGCACAGAAAGCATTCAAAGTTTTCAAAGAAAGGATTAACTACTTTATGATACCATTCATGGAAATAAGAATACTCTGGCAAAACATACATCTCCTTATACGACATAAGTTTGCAGACAAATACGAATTCCAGCGTAAATAACGTGAATGTAATATGAAGATACTGCATTTTTATCCAGGGCACAACAGCATGATTACACAATATGTAAGTATGCTTTGCGAAATTATGGACGATGATGCGAACGTGTTGCAAACTAATAATTTAAAAGATTACAGAAAACAACTGAATAACATACATCCGGATATTGTTCATCTACATGGATGTTGGTCCGACAAGACAGCCATTGGCGCACATCTCGCCATAAAAAAAGGAATAAGAATAGTTCTAACACCACATGGACAACTTGAACAGTGGATAATAAGACAAAACTACTGGAAAGAGAAACTGCCAAGAATAATTCTTTATCAGCAAAAGATTGTCAGCAAAGCCTATTCTATTATAGCCATGGGGCGAATGGAAGAAAATAGCCTAAAAATCTTGGGATGGAACAGAAGAATTGAAACTGTGCGCAATCCTCTTGTCACTGACACCATAACAAAACAGGATGCCCACTGCCAATTATGTCGTGTATACAGGAAAGTACTTGATACAGATGTCTTGAAACTAATGAATCAAGAAACTAGAAACGCCCTCGAGCCATTGATAAAAGCTGGAATTACCGGAAATCACATGTGGTTAAACGACCACGAATATAACGCCACGAAATATGAAAGTATCAATTGGAGACAAGTTCTATTGTATGCATACCATGAGAATATAATACATGTTATAAGAAAAGGTATAGTAACCTTAAACCTTAATGTACCAGAGATAAAACTTTCTGAAATTCCACATTACGTTCCCGATAGATATACAGAAGTACATTCTTTGGCAGAATCTGCATCAAAAAGAACCAATGAAGAAGATTCTACGCTCCGCTTTGTTCATACAATAAAGCAAATACGCAAACTTTTTTCACAAAGAGAGCTCACAATAAGTCACCTAGTAGAGTTTTCTGCAGATATAAGACGATGCAATATCAAAGATGACAAGGTTTCCTTTTATCTCTATGAAAACAGCCTAACCAAGTTCGCATCGAGTCTTATGTATGTTCTCCACGAAATGACAGGACTTGAAGAAGGTTTTATGCCTGTTCCTGCAAAAAAAGACAACCGATCAAGAAAGATAAAAAAAATAATTACTAAACATTTGGAATTATGAATTCTGCAAATAATCATTATGACAAAGATGCAGACATGCGTTACCTCAGTTTGTTATCACAATCATTTCCTACCATAGCTGATGCCAGCACGGAAATTATCAATCTTGAAGCTATTCTAAATCTTCCCAAAGGCACAGAACACTTCCTTGCCGATATTCACGGCGAGAGTGAAGCTTTTCAGCACGTTCTGAAAAATGCTTCAGGCAATATAAAAAGAAAAGTCAACGAACTCTTTGCCGGTGATATTCGTGAGACGGAAAAAAAAGAACTGTGTACACTAATATATTACCCCGAACAGAAACTTGAATTGATAAAAGCGTCCGAACCAGACATAGATGACTGGTATCACATTACTATTCATCAACTTGTAAAAGTTTGCAGGGATATTAGCAGCAAGTATACTCGTTCAAAAGTAAGGAAATCTCTTCCGGCCGATTTCAGTTATATAATAGAAGAGTTATTGCACGAAAGGGCTGATGATACAGATAAGGCAGCCTATGTTAATGTCATAGTCGATACAATCATAACAACAGGTCGTGCAGACGACTTCATCATAGCTCTTGCAGGCGTCATACAGCGACTTGCCATTGACCAACTACATATTCTCGGAGATATCTACGACAGAGGTCCAGGTGCCCATATTATAATGGATGCCATGCAACGATACCACAGCTGGGACATTCAGTGGGGCAATCATGACATTTTATGGATGGGAGCATGTGCTGGAAACAATGCATGCATCTGTAATGTTTTAAGACTTTCCTTGCGCTATGCAAACCTCGCGACCCTTGAAGAAGGATACGGAATAAACCTCGTACCCCTGGCTACTTTTGCTATGGATGTATATGGAGACGATCCATGCGAAGAGTTCCAGCCAAAGCTCCTTAAAGGTAATCGGATGGACGAAAAAACGCGGCAGCTCACAGCCCAGATGCACAAAGCCATCAGCATAATACAATTTAAAGAAGAGGCAAGAATTTTTAACCGCCGTCCCGAATGGGGTATGAGAGACAGATGCCTTTTTGAAAATGTAGATTATGAGCGTGGGGTATGTATTATTGACGGTAAGGAGTACGAAATGAATAGTAATCACTTTCCAACTATTGATCCACGAAACCCCAATAAGCTCACAGATGAAGAACAAGAACTGATGGACAAGTTGCATCACTCCTTTGCCGTAAGTGAGAAACTACATAAACACATAAGAACCCTACTTAGCCATGGATGCATGTATGCAATATATAACAGCAACCTTCTTTATCACGCATCCATTCCTCTTAACGATGACGGGACACTCAAAGAAGTGGAAATCTACAAGGGTAAGAAGTTCAGCGGACTTGAACTAATGCTTAACATCGGTATCATGATAAGAGCTGCTTTCGAAAATGATACGGACAAAGAAGAAAGGGATTATGCTATCGACTACTTCCTTTATTTATGGTGTGGAAAAGACAGTCCTTTGTTCGATAAATCAAAGATGGCAACATTCGAAAGATATTTTCTGAAGGACAAAGATACATATAAGGAAGAAAAAGGTAACTACTTCAAATTAAGAGACAACGAGACTGTCTGCGACAGAATACTCGATGCTTTCAAGGTAAGAGGCACAAACAGACACATTATTAACGGTCACGTCCCGGTACATGCCTCAAAAGGAGAAAATCCAATCAAAGCAAACGGCAAACTTATGGTCATCGACGGTGGATTCAGTGAGGCATATCACAAAGAAACGGGTATTGCCGGATATACATTGGTGTATCACAGCCGAGGATTCCAGCTCGTACAACACGAACCTTTCACATCTGCAGCAGATTCAATACGACAAGGCACCGACATTAAAAGCACTACACAAATTGTGGAAATGTCAGCACACAGGATGTTTGTTGCCGATACGGATAAAGGCACAGAACTGAGAACACAGATTGAAGACTTGAAGAAATTGCTGTATGCTTATCGTCATGGAATTATAAAAGAAAAGCGATAATCCTACAACTGCCTTATATTGACAACGTGAAATAAAGCACCGTTAAAAAAAACGGTCATTAGATTTCATACCTGTTTCGTCTATCTGTGTGTCAGATTACAACCGCTTCGTCGAAGACATAACGGTCTATGTCAAGATGAAGCGGCAAGCAAGATGGTGTGAAGAAAGACGAAGATGATGTGAAAAGCAAACATTGCATTCTCAAAGATACCTTTTCGCGGTCTAATGATCGATTGGTTTAAATATCAGGCTTTGAAAATGAGACCTTCATCCATGAACAAAATCTCATCGTTCAACAGGTCTTTAAGTGCGGCATCTATCAGTTCGGTGGGAAGTTTTATACCTTTCAGCTCCGTTAGGTAATGTTTCTTGCCATCTGCAAGAAGTGCCAATATCTCGGATTGGGCGTTTTTTAACGTTTTCTCATTGACTATTTCGTTGTTGCGATTAAGGCAAATGTCACACATACCACAATCATGCGTACTTCTTTCACCGAAATAATCCAATAATATTCTGTTTCGACATATACCCTTGGCTGTAGCATAAAAAAACATTGCATCAAGCCTTTTGCAATATTGTTTTTTACGTTTCTCATATACTTCCTGTGATATTATCATGTTCCTAACGTCTTCACGTCGCTGACAAAATCTGATAATAGGAGTGCATTTGCCTGGAATATACGAAATAATATTCTTTAATGCCAACTGCTTTAAAGCCAAATATACTTCATGTCTGGACAATCCTGTTTCGTGAGCAATAAAACTCTCGTCAATAAATCTGTAATCACAGAATATGCCACCATACTTCCGTAGCATGACAACAATTATCTTGTCTTCTGCTTCCGAATTATTCTTCAATCTATACAAGTCGTCACGGTTTACTGTAAATAAAACCCTTGACGAATTATCCTGCTCTTCAGAATAATCAATGTATCCTGCACGTGTCAGGATTTTCAGTGCAGAATCCACATGCAGAGGATAATAATTATATATGGCACAGAACTTTCCAAGACTGAATTCAAAGGACATGTTATAGCCATCGCCCACAGCTATCTGATAATAATACGCAAGATGCTCATACACATCCTTGATATAATCCTTTTCGGGAAAGTTATCTGCTATGCGTTTGTTCAGCTTTCTCCGGTCGCCATCATTCCATAGCAATACGGCATAGGCTTTTTTTCCATCACGCCCCGCCCTACCCGCTTCCTGGAAATACGCTTCTACACTGTCAGGACAATCAAAATGTATCACAATACGGACATCCGGTTTGTCTATACCCATGCCAAAGGCGTTTGTGGCAACGATTATCCGCACCTCATCCGTCAACCACGCTTTCTGTCGGTCATCCTTTACCGGAGCATCTATACCAGCATTGTAATACGTGGCACTAAAACCATGAGAACATAACATGTCTGCAAGCTCTTTCGACTTGCGTCTGCTACGAACGTAAACAACGGCACTGCCTTCTACGCATTGCAGTATATGAAACAGCTCGTCATACTTGTCCATCACATCACGTACCACATAAGAAAGGTTTTTACGCTCAAAACTCATCTTGAATACGCAATGTTCTGAAAAGCCAAGACGTTCCTGTATATCCTCTATTACATACGGTGTGGCTGTGGCTGTAAGTGCAAGCACAGGAATTTCGGGATGTATTTTTCTTACATCCGCAATATGAAGATACGATGGTCTGAAGTCATAGCCCCACTGACTGATACAATGAGCTTCATCTACTGTGATGAAACTCACCTTCATGTGCCTGAATTTAGTTTGAAACAAAGGGGTAGACAATCTTTCGGGGGATACATACAATATCTTTATTGCCCCAAAGACACAATTATCGAGAGCTGTCAATATCTCATTATGAGACATATCAGAATGAACAGCAGTTGCCTTTATGCCACGCTTTCTGAGACTTATCACCTGGTCCTTCATCAGGGCTGTAAGCGGAGTTATTACCACACACACACCTTCTTTCAGCAGAGCCGGGACCTGAAATGTAATGGATTTGCCTCCGCCCGTGGGCATCAATCCCAAAGTATCCCTGCCGCGGGCAATACTGTTTATAATATCAGTCTGGATTCCACGGAAAGAATCAAATCCCCAATAACGTGAAAGTATTTCCTTACACTTACTTTCCCAGTCATCAGGCAGAACGGCGGTTGAGGATGATTGCTGACTTTTATGAATCATAAGGACATGTCGATGTCATTGGTATCATTGTCAATCGCATCTGAGCTGACAGCTTCCGGCATGATATCCTCTATCTGAAGCTGTACTTCACCGCGCTTATATGTATTCTCTTCTATTGTATAAACAATATCAAATGAACGCTTACTCTTTATATATCTCGCCGCTGCACTCTGTCCAAAAGCTATTCCATTCATCACATTGCTCGACTTGCTGTCTACAAGTTCCAGCTTTATGTGCTCCTGCTGGCGCCCGACAACCTTGCTTGTACCATAATCATAAACATTACGAGTACAGAACAATGGTTTGGGATTGCACGGACCATGAGGCGCAAACTTCTTTAAATCTGACTGCATTTTTTTAGTAATGTCCTTGAAGTCTATTACCTCTTCCACATCAAGAATAGGTTGAGTCTGCTCGGGCATAATGTGCTCACTTACATATTCCTGAAATCTTCTACGGAACTCCTTTATATTTTCTTCCTTCAGCGAAAGTCCGGCAGCATAGGTGTGTCCACCGAAGTTTTCGAGTAAATCACGACAACTTTTAATTGCATCGTATATATCGAAACCTGCTACACTGCGTGCCGAACCCGTCGCCATGCCGTCGCTCAATGTCATGACAACTGTTGGTCGGAAGTATATCTCTGTAAGACGCGAGGCAACGATTCCTATTACCCCCTTCTTCCAGTTCTCGTCATACAGCACTATAGATGACATATGTTTCTGGCTTTCAAGCTTTTCAACAATAGAGTTTGCCTCCTCTGTCATCTGCTTGTCTATATCTTTGCGCTGTTCATTGTATTCATTTATCATTCCCGCCTCGGCAAGAGCCTTCTTGAAATCTTTTTCAACGAGCAGTTCCACAGCTTCCTTTCCGTTCTGCATTCTGCCCGATGCATTAATGCGTGGGCCGATTTTGAATACGATATCACTCATATTGAGTTCACGATTCGTCAAACCGCATATTTCAATAATGGCTTTTAAACCTGTTGATGGGTTCTGGTTCAACTGTTTCAGTCCGTGGAATGCCAACGTTCTGTTCTCACCGATCACCGGCACAATGTCGGAAGCAATGCTGACTGCACAGAAATCTAGCAATGGAATAAGTCTTGAAAATGGTATTCCGTTGTTTTTAGCAAAAGCCTGCATAAACTTAAAGCCCACTCCACAGCCCGACAAATGTTCGAACGGATAGGTGGAATCTGAACGTTTGGGATTCAGTATGGCCACCGCTGGCGGCATTGTATCATCGGGCACATGGTGGTCACATATAATAAAATCTATACCAAGACTCTTGGCATAAGCAATTTCCTCGATTGCCTTTATCCCGCAATCGAGCACAATTATAAGTTTTACACCTGTTTCGTTGGCATAATCTATTCCCTTATGGCTCACCCCGTATCCTTCTTCGTATCTGTCCGGAATGTAATAGTCTATATTTGAATAGAACTGTTGTAGAAACTTGTACACCAAAGCCACTGCAGTACATCCGTCTACATCGTAATCTCCGTAGACCATTATTCGTTCCTTTCGCCCCATTGCATCGTTAAGCCTATCAACAGCAACGTCCATATCATTCATTAGGAACGGATCTATCAGTTCATTGAGCATAGGCCTGAAAAAACGTTTGGCGGCCGACTCAGTCTTGATTCCACGTTGTATGAGCAGATTGGCAAGTATCGGACTCATGCCTATTTTTTCGCCGAGCTCCTTAGCTGCTTGCTGTCTCTCCGGTGTTGGTGGTTCGTAATTCCATTTGAAATGCATTTATTTATTGTTTTTTTATTTTTTCTTATTAATTAGTGCCAACCGGTTTATAATTGTTGTTCAATGGGTTGTAGCCTGCTATATCATCCGCTTGTCTGCGGCAAATCACATATAGCGTGTAAAATTACAAATAAAAAACAAGAAATAGGAATAAGGATTATATGTTTTTGAGCTTTTAACCAATATTGTCGCGGTTTTCAAGGTGTATATAAGTTGTATTCCAATCATTTTATTGATTGATTATTTGTCACATCCTCTTCAGATAGCCGTCATTATTCATGCAATCGGCTTATCTGAAATAGTTATACATAAACCTCTACCACATTAATATGTTGACAAACAGTATTACGTCTTTATGGTTGGTGAAGCTCATGAAATATGAATTGCACACCTCGTATCCTTCACTAAAGCAGCCAAAGATAATGCAATAGTAAAACTTCCGTTTCATCCTGTAAGCAACTCGC
>CAMTJK010000040.1 GCA_947072805.1 uncultured Prevotella sp. | reverse complement strand
ACCGGAGATTTCAACATTCGACATAAACATGACCAACGCCCTCATGGCGGCTTCAGATGTTTCCGTCGATCCGTCGGGAAAGAACACCGAAGACCGCTCCAAAGGTCACGACTTCAACTTCTGGGATGACGATGAGGACTAACGGTAGAACAAAACATATCTGACAATAACGCGACGAGGTCGGGGCAAATGGCTCCGACCTCGTTATCTTTCGTATAAATACGACTACTCCAGTAGTCATTTTTTTCCATAAAATGGTACGTAACAACAGATTTTTCCACGTTTGTTTGTATTTTTCTTAAATTTTATTTTATCTTTGCAATTTGAATGGGAGCCTTATACCGCAGAAGATAAAAACTGCGGCGGTTTCTTGTTCCTGAAAATAACAACATAATTGAATCGCTTTATGAAAAAGACAATCTTGATATTGGACGATAAAGAGACCATTGCCAAAGTTTTATCCATATATTTGATGAGCGACTACAACGTTCAGTGGCTGCCCGACGGACTGCAGGGCGTGAAATGGCTGCAAGCCGGCAACACCCCCGACCTAATAATCTCTGACATCAGAATGCCGGAAATGCGCGGCGACGACTTCCTCGAGTGGATAAAGCAGAACGAACTCTTCCGCCACATACCGGTGATAATGCTCAGCAGCGAAGACAGCACAAGCGAACGCATACGCCTGCTGGAAATAGGAGCAGAAGACTATATAGTGAAACCGTTCAACCCAATGGAACTGAAAATCAGAGTTAAAAAGATTCTGCCCAACTAACGTCCTATGATCGGTATAGTATATTTAGGAAACAATCCTAAAACAGAGGAAAAGCTGAAGTATATTCCGGGGCAGTATGTCCGGGTTACCAACAACTACAAGGATGCGGAAACGGCGTGTTCTCCACGTCACAATGCCCGAAACTACCGTACAATACTTATATACGAGCAGACTATACTAAACGAAGACATTACAGCCATAACCTACCTGCGCAACAACTGCAGGAACATATATATAATACTACTTACCGACAAGCTCTCTGAAGATGACAGGAAGAAATACCTGAAATGCGGCATTAACGACACCATAAACAGAGAGGCTACGGTAACCGAACTGAACAAGAAAATTCAGTTTATATCTGACCGCGAGGACATTCTCTTCGACAAGGAAGACCCGAAGTATAAGATTCTGCACTTCAAGATACCCTTGTGGAAACGTATGTTCGACATAATCTTCTCAAGCTTTGCCTTAATAGTTCTGTCGCCCGTATTTCTGCTGACAGCCATAGCCATAAGACTGGAGAGCAAAGGTCCGGTGCTGTTCAAGTCGAAACGCGTGGGCACGAACTACAAGATATTCGACTTCCTGAAGTTCCGCAGCATGTATGCCGATGCCAGCGAACGGCTGAAAGAGCTAAGCAAACAGTGCAACCAATACGCCGGCAAACACGACGACAGCCGCAACGGAATGATAACGTCACCACTCGGCGATGACGCCGAAATGATGATGGAAGAAGCCGGACTGGAGTCGGAAATGATGATAAGCGACGAGGAAGTGATGCTTGTAGGCGACGACTTCGTAGTATCAGAAAGCGACTTCAACAAGCAACGCTCTGTAGACATCAACAACGCATTCGTAAAGATAGAAAACGACCCGCGCATAACAAAGGTGGGACGCTTCATCCGCAAATACAGCATTGACGAACTGCCGCAGCTGTTCAACATACTGCGCGGCGACATGTCTATTGTAGGTAACAGACCGCTACCCCTCTACGAAGCAGAAAAGCTGACAGGCGACGAATGTATAGACCGCTTCATGGCTCCCGCAGGACTTACAGGCCTGTGGCAGGTGGAGGAACGCGGCAAAGGCGGACTAATGTCTGCCGAAGAGCGCAAACAACTCGACATCAAATACGGACAAACATACAATTTTGCCCTTGACATGAAGATTATCTTCAGAACGCTCACGGCTTTTATACAGAAAGATAACGTGTAGAATGCACGCCTATACCTACTTGAAACAAGCCTTTAATACAAAAAACACATAGCGAAATGAGCAGTAAGTTAAGGTATATCATATTTATTTACATGTTGAATTGCAGTCTGCACGCATCGGCACAATTCAACAACAGCGGCATAAGCGCCGGATTCTTCGATTCAAGCGAAACAAACACTATCAACTTCTCAAATTTCCACCTGCCGCCCCTGGCCGTACTTTTCGAAAACGCGAAGTCGAATCCGCAGATTCTCGACCTCGCCAAGGCACAGGAAATAGCACAGGCGGAAGTGGCAAAACAAAAGAAACACATATTCTCGTACCTGCACGGTCACGCGAGCTACAGCTACGGAAAGACCGACATGTGGGGAAACAACTCTTCGACATACAACCAGATGATATACCAGTTTCAGGGTACCGAACAGAACTACTGGAACATAGGCGTGAACCTAAGCGTGCCCCTCGAGGACATTCTCGACCTCAGCGCATCGGTAAAGCGCAAAAGGCTGCAGGTGGAACAGGCACAGATACGCAAGGACATTGCCTACGATCAGCTGAAACTGCAAATAGCATCTCTCTACGTGAAAATCACCAATACACTCGTAACGCTGAAGACAGCAAGCGAAAATGCCGCCATATACCAAGGTGCCGGCGCCCTTAATCAGGAAGATTTCCACCAAGGAAACATGAGCATTGAAGACTTTGCCTTCACCAAACAGCGCGAGGAAGACGCCGTGAGAAAGTATCAGGAAATGCAGACTGCCATAATAACCGATATAATAACACTCGAAATACTTACACACACACCGATAATAACCAACACTACTACCGACATTACACTCGACAACAGCATACAAATGTCTGAAAGACAGATTGCCAAAGAAAACAGAAAGACGGCAAAGAAAATAAAGAAAGCTGCTGCCGAAGAAGAAAAGGAGCTGAAGGCTCTCGAAAAAGCAGAAAAGAAGAACAAAGAGGCTGAAGAGAAAAACAAAGAGGCTGAAGAAAAGAAATAAGACAAACAGATATTGATACAACAATAAAGCCTAACAACTATGGATACATTCAGATATTTGGTAAGATTCTTATACCGCATCCGTTGGTATCTGGTTATTCTCCCGATGATTGCGCTTGTAGTATCATGGTTCATGACACGAAACATGGAACGCGTATATGATGCAAGCACAACCATATACACCGGTATGATAACCGGATATAACATAGAGGGCGGAACGGGTACCGCCGGCGGCAACTACCAAACCAACATAAATAACCTGATGCTCATCATCACCACCGACAACACCATACACGAAGTTTCGCTCCGACTGTTCGCAAGGTGCATGATGTACGGTAATCCGAACAAAGACAACAACTACATATCTGCCGAACACTTTAAGGCTCTTTACAACTCGGTACCACCGGAAGTGAAGGCGCTCATCAACCATAACAACGAAGACGCAACATTCGCCAACCTGAAAGCATACGAGAAGCCTTCACAAGACAACTATATCTTCGGACTGCTTAACTATCATCCGTACTTCGGACTTAACAGCATAACGTCAAGACTGAAGGTGCTGCAGCTCAACAAGAGCGACATCATCGATATAGGCTACTCTGCAAACGACGCCGGCGTGGCATATAATACTCTCGACATTCTGAACGAAGTGTTCGCCCGACAATATCAGCAGCTGCGCTTCGGCGAGACCAACAACGTGATAAAGTTCTTCGAGCGCGAAGTGGCACGCCTATACCGCATACTTACAAATGCAGAGGATGACCTCATAAACTACAACGTGTCGAACAGGATTATAAACTACAGTGAACAGACAAGGCAGCTCACCTCACTCGACATGCAACAGCAGGATGCCGACAACACGCATCTGATGGACTTCACCACCACGAAAACGCTCATAGACTACCTTGAAAGGCAACTTGGCAACCGTGCAAAAATAATAAAGGCTAACAAGGATTTCACCAACCAGGTGCGCGACATATCGAGGATACAGTCGAGAATATCCAACCTACGGCTTATGAGCAGCGAAGGCGGAAGCAGCAATGCTGAATCGCAACAAGAACTGGCACTGGCACAAAAACAGCTGCAAGACGCCACCGAAAACGTAAAAAGCCTGACAAAAGACATTGAAGCCGGCTTGTACAGCACGGAAACAGGCTTAAAAGCATCAGCGATGGTGGACAAGTGGCTCGAACAAGTGCTGCTGCTCGAAAAGACCAAAGCCGAAATGGATGTACTGGACCTGATGAGGAAAAAGATAGACGACCAGTTCCTGTACTACTCCCCCATCGGCGCCACACTCGACCGCAAGGACCGCCACATAGGATTCATAGAGGGCAACTACATGGAAATGCTGAGGGCACTTAATTCCGCACGTCTGCGTCAGCGCAATCTGCAGATGACAACAGCAACTCTACGCGTGCTTAATCCGCCGATGTTCCCGCTCAACGCCCAACCGACAAACCGCATGATGATATTGTTGGGCGCATTCTTGATGACATTCATCCTTACATCTATATATTTCTTCACCGTCGAACTGCTCGACCGCACACTACGCGACCGCATGCGTTCGGAAAGGATAACGAAGATTCCGGTAATGGGATGTTTCCCAAAAGACAGCACCCTGCGCTACCGCCGATACAACAAGATTATTGCAGACATGGCATTGCGACAGCTCAGCAAAGCCCTTCTGCCACACTTCAAGACAGGACAGCAGAATGTGCTTAATCTCATATCCACCGATGCTGCCAACGGAAAGAGCTTCCTCGCACAAGAGTTGGAGAACTACTGGATATCACTCGGACTACAGGTGCGCCGACTGGCTTATGACGAGGACTTCCTTGCTGAAGACAGCAAATTCATAATGGCAAAAGACATAAAGGATCTCTGTCCGGACATTCTGCCCGACGAGATAGCAATCATAGAATACCCGAACCTTAACGAACATCCGATTGCATCGTCTCTGCTCAACCTCGGCACAATCAACCTCATGGTGACACGTGCCAACAGAACATGGAAAGATGTGGATACAAAGGCGCTGAAAGAAGTAGAAGCTCAACTGGAAGACAAGAACTCGCTTTACATGTATCTTACCGAGTCGAGCCGATATGCCGTTGAAGAATTTGTTGGCCAGCTTCCGCCCTACACCAAGTTCAAGAATTTCGTATACAGAATATCGCAACTCGGTCTTACAGCAACGGAAAACAGCCATGCAAAACTATGATTGAAAAAAACTATTCAAACAGTTTTTCTGCATATACACATGAAAACGGGGGAAGAGTAGCCTTGCTCTTTCTCCTGTTTTTAGTTGCTATTTACCAATTAATCAACTCGGGATTCAATGCCTTTGCCATTGTCTGCATGCTTCCCGTAGCCGCACTGGCACTTATAATTGCATTCAAGCATAAGATGTTCACGTTCTGGACATTGTTTGTTGTCAATTATTCTGTGATGTTCCTGAGCCGATACGAAATGATGCCTGTACCGACATCCGTGCCAACAGAAATGATGGAAGTGCTTCTCCTGGCTATTGCTATCATCGATATGAAGATGCTCCATTTCGAGAGAATAGCCAATGTGATGTTCCTTTCGCTGATTGTGTGGTGTCTGTACTGCACTCTCGAGGTGCTCAACAACACCTGCGGACTAGGAATAGACCCCGGAGCATGGTTCATGGGAGCACGTCTGATGGCATTCCAACTTATGTATGCGTTCCTGATTTGCTCCATTTACATCCACGATTCCAAGCGCATACACCAGTTTTTCATCGCCTGGGCGGCATTATCGCTGTTTGCCGCGTTCTGGGCATGGAAGCAGAAGAATATAGGATTCACCGATATGGAAAACAAATGGCTCGTAGTGGCAGGACGTACCCACTTTGTAAACGGTATCATACGCTACTTTTCCGTATTCAGTGATGCAGCCAACTTCGGGTGTCACATGGCAGCGGCAGCAGTAGCCTTCTACATTATAGCCATCACGACGAAGATACGCCGTCACCGCATATTCTTCCTTATCAGCGGCATTCTAAGCATGTGGGCGATGTTCTCGTCAGGAACACGTACCGCTCTGTTCTGCTTTATCTTAGGAGGGTGTGCATATATAGTACTTTCCAAATCGTTCAAGATAGCCATTCCCGTGACAATCGCCGGTGCACTGTTTGTATGTTTCCTTGCCTTCACAACCATAGGCAACGGCAACAACATGATACGTCGCATGCGTTCCGGCTTCAACAAAAACGATGCGTCGGCAAGCACACGCGATGTAAACAAGGCATCGATAAGAAAATACATACAAGATGCGCCATGGGGCATAGGCATCGGCAACGGATATGATAAAGTGCCGGCAAACAACAAATACCGCAAGCTCTCCACTATCCCACCCGATTCTGAATATGTATTCATCTGGGTGCATACCGGAATCATCGGGCTTGTAGTCTTTCTCATTACAACAATGGCAATGTGGCTTGGAGCCTGTTGCATTGTCTTCTTCCGACTGAAGAACAGATCACTACAAGGCATGGGAGCCGCGCTCTGCTGTTCATTCATAGCAATACAACTGGGAGGTTACGGAAACCAGATTCTCATGCAATTCCCCAATGTATTAATCTTTTACGGAGGACTGTCCCTTGTGTACATTATGCCGCACATCGAGGCAGAGTACAACATATACGAAGCTAAACTTATTGCAGAACAGGAAGAACGCAAACGCATAAAACTCGAAAAGAAGCGTGCAGCAAGAGTATGAAGTATCCATCATAACTGTCAACTACAACGGTCTCGAAGACACTTGTGCGTTGATTGACACAATACCCCTCGAAGAAAACAATATCGAGGTTATTGTGGTAGACAATGGGTCCGTGCGCAATGAAGCCGAGATTATATCGCAACGCTATCCCAAGATAAAGACCTTGCGTTCTGAGACAAACCTCGGCTTTGCCGGTGGCAACAATCTTGGCATAAAGCAGTCGCGAGGCAGATATCTCTATCTGATAAACAACGACACATTGTTTAAACAGTTTGATGTCCGCTCACTCTGCCATCGTCTGGAAAGTTCTGCTTCCATCGGCGCCGTATGCCCAAAGATAAGGTTTGCATGGGACGATTGTCCGATACAGTTTGCCGGCTATACGAAGCTGTCTGCCATCACCCTGCGCAACCGTGCAATAGGCTTCGGAGAGGCCGATAACGGACAATACGATAAAGCGCATGCCACACCCTATGCACACGGTGCTGCCATGATGCTCAAGCGCGAAACAATAGAGAAAGCAGGCTATATGCCGGAATGCTTCTTCCTGTACTATGAAGAAATAGACTGGTCGATGTCTATAACACGTGCAGGATATGAGATATGGTACGAACCGCTTGCCACAATCTATCACAAGGAAAGCCGTTCCACCGGGCAGGCAAGTCCGCTGCGCACCTATTACCTCATGCGCAACCGTCTGCTACTTGTGCGCCGCAACTTCAAAGGCATAGCCAAAAGCCTTTCATACGCATATCTTGTCGGTATTGTAGGCACGAAAGACATACTTAAATTCACCCTCTGTGGCAGGAGCGACTTGGCGAATGCCATTATCAGAGGAATCACAGATTTCATAAAAACAGACAAACGCTTATAAATATGTTGTGGTATTTTATTGTAACGATAGATGTCTTGCTGTTTGTATTTGTCGCTCTCACGATACTATATATGGCAATATATTCCATTGCGTCTCTTTTTTCAAGACATATCAATATACCCCCTGCCAAACAGCAGAACAGGTTTATCATACTTATCCCATCCTACAGACAAGACAACTCCATCGAGAAAACGGTGAAGAGCGTGCTCGGGCAGACTTATCCGCAACGACTTTTCGACGTGACTGTAATTTCCGACCATCAGAAAGAGATTACCAACTTCAAACTGGCTCAATATCCTATCACACTGCTTACACCCAACTTTCATAGCAGTACAAAGGCAAAATCTCTTCAACTCGCCATCAATAACCTGCCACAATTCAAGATCTACGATATAGTCATAATTCTCGATGCCGGCAGTATAGTTGAGCCGGAATTTCTCCAACAGATGAACGATGCTTACGAAACAGCCGGAACAAAAGCCATTCAAGCCCATCGCCTGTCGCTAAACCGCGACACTTCCATAGCCTGCCTTGACGCAACTTTTGAAGAAATAAACAATTCCATATTCCGCCGAGGACATGTCACTCTCGGAATATCGGCAGCCATTTGCGGTTCGGGCATAGCATACGAATTCAGATGGTTCAAGGAAAACATCAAGAAGGTAAGTACAGGATGGGAAGACAAAGAGATGGAAGCATTGCTTATGCGCCAACAGATATACATCGATTACTTCGACAATATATATGTGTACGATGAGAAGACACGGCGCATGGGCGACTTCAACAGGCAGCGCAGCCGATGGGCTTCAACCCAGCTGCGTTCCATACTGTCAAACATACGCTTTCTGCCGGCAGCTCTCTTCTATAAACGATATGACATGGTGGACAAAATCATCCAATGGATGCTTATGCCTCGTATGTTGTTGATGGGAATAATCGTGGTCATGAGCATCATCATGCCATTCATATATATGTCGCTGGCAGTGAAATGGTGGATAGCTTTTGCCGTCGTGATGCTTGTATTTGCCATAGCCACGCCTGATTACCTTGTAAACAAGAAGTGGGAGCATGCCTTCATAAAAGCTCCGTTCATCATGCTTGCCTCACTTCTAAACATTACAAAAATAATAAAGACAAAGAAAAAATTCGAAAACAGGAACTGACACAAAAGATATGCTTTGGACAACAATACATATAATAGAAATCATACTCTGGATATTCATGGCAGGGTCTGTTTTTTATGTATTGTTCTTTGCCTTGGCAAGCCTTTTGCCTTCACGCCGCAGTTCCTCCGAAACAGAAAAAACCAACGAGGCACGCTTCTCCTTCCTCGTTCTGTTTCCCGCTTATGGCGAAGATAGGGTCATAATAAATTCTATTGAGAATTTTCTGAAACAGGACTATCCTGCTGACAAGTTTGACATTACCGTCATTTCCGACCACATGACCGACGAGACGAACGAGAAGCTAAACAGATTGCCTGTCAAGGTTTTGCAACCGGTATTCAAGAAGAGTTCCAAAGCCAAGGCCTTGCAATTTGCAATGTCTCACACGGAAAAGGTATACGATTACGTGGTAATTCTCGATGCCGACAACATCGTGCATACCGACTTCCTGCAGCGTCTCGACAACTCATGCCGGCGAGGCTATCAAGCCATTCAGTGCCACCGTTGCGCCAAAAACGCAGAAAACAGCATTGCCATGCTCGACAGTGTCAGCGAAGAAATAAACAACACCGTGTTCCGCAAAGCCCACAACCGCATCGGATTATCATCGGCTCTCATTGGCTCTGGAATGTGTTTTGCCTTCGCATGGTTCCGCAACAATGTCAATCACCTGTCTACGGCAGGAGAAGACCGTGAACTTGAAGCCCTTCTTTTGCAGCAACGCATCTTTATAAGATATGAAGGACACATTCACGTGTTCGACGAAAAGGTAAGCAATGAAGAGAACTTCCAAAGCCAGCGCCTCAGATGGATGTCTGCGCAGATAAGCTGTTTGCTGTCAATGCTGCCCAAGGCGCCGAAACAGATAGCCGCAGGAAACATCGACTTTGTAGACAAGACCATACAGCAGATGCTCCTGCCCCGCTCTATTCTTCTTCTTGGTACGGCTGTAATGGCAGTCATAATGTTTGCCGTTGCCACCGTATGGTGTGCAAAATGGTGGATTCTTTTTGCCCTGCTGTGTCTTGCCATGTTCCTTGCCATACCATCTGCCATGCGCACACGCTCAATATTCAGCCGCATAACAGCCTTGCCACGTCTTGTGTTGAAAATGCTGAACAACATAAAACGGATTGACAAGAGCAGCAAAGATTTCATACATACCACACACGACAAATGAAAATAGCTGTGCTTACATCGGGCATCATGCCGGTTCCTTCTGTAGAAGGCGGTGCCGTAGAAAAACTGGTGGACTTCTTCCTGCAGTATAATGAAGAGGAAGCTCACCACGACGTGACCGTATTCAGCATAGACAGCAAGCAGCGTGCAAAGTTGTCGGTAAGCACCAATCCATTCGTCAGGTATCGCTTTTTGGACACTTCTTCGTTCCTTTCACAGTTAAAAAGACGACTTTCCAAATGTTTTTGTCCTGCAGGCTACTATGACTACCGCATCACCTACTATTTACGATGGACACTTAAACAGATTGCAAGAGAGCACTATGATGTGGTGCTGATAGAGAATCGTCCGGCATTCGCCATCGAACTGCGTAAAGTAACCGACGCTCTTATAGTGTCGCATCTTCACAACGATTTGCTCAACGCATCTACACCACAGTGTCAGGAAATAGTGAAAAGCACAGACCGCTTCATCTGCGTGTCCAACTTCATAGCCGACAGAGTGAAGACTGCCACGGGAACGGGCGAATATATAAAGACCGTCTACAACGGAATTGATACCAAGCACTTCTGCACAAAGGTGAAGAATCCGTCTGTAAGCAGAACATCTCTGAACATTGAGGAAGACGATTTCGTCGTGGTCTTCACCGGACGGCTTATCCCCGAAAAGGGGGTGAAAGAACTTCTGGAAACCATGCTCCTGCTCAAAGATGACCATCCAAAGATTAAGCTTCTTCTCATTGGCAGCGCATTTTATGGAGCCAACATGAAAGCCACTCCTTTCATCAGCTCTCTCCAGCCTCTGCTACACCGTTTGGCAGACAGTCTGGTTGTCACCGGATATGTGCCCTACACACTGTTGCCCCAATATCTTCATATCTCTGATGTAGCCATTGTGCCGAGCATCTGGGAAGAGCCAAGCGGACTGGTCATTCCGGAGGCACTGGCTGCCGGTTTGCCTGTCATCACTACACGCTGTGGCGGTATTCCGGAGATAATAAACAACGGAGGAATAGCTCTCAAGGTGGACATGCACTTCATAAGCAACATGAAAGCGAGCATTCTGCAACTCTATCATCATCCCGAACTGCGTCAGGAATATGTCCGGGCTGCACAGAGGGGAATAGCCTATTACGACAGACGGCGCTTTGCCAAGGAAATGAGCGATACCATAGCACATTGGAATGACCAAAGATAAATATCAACACAAATATACATTATTATAATATGAGAATAATCTGCGACGCCCCCGGACAAACATGCAACCGACTATGGACCTACGTAGCTACTGTAGCACGGTGCATTGCGGAACATCGTAAGATGACGATTCTTTTCTACGATTGGACAATTGAGTGCTTTCCACATCTTCTACGCTGTCCATTCATATTTTATCCGCTCTATCACCCATGGTATCTCAACCGCGGCAACGGATGGAACAACTACAAAGGACTGACATGGAAGGCTACCCATAGCAAAAGAATGGACAGAATATTCCGTCTGCTGGGCTTCACCAAGGGATGGCATACGCGTACGGACACTCGCTATCTGAAACAAACGAAGCCTCAACTGCAACAGATTTTCCGCCCCGCAGAGCACATAACATCACGTACAGACAGCCTCCTGTCGCAGATTCTATCTGCACATACTGTACTTATAGGTATACATATACGCCGCGGTGATTATGCCACATGGCACAGCGGGCGTTTTTTCTACTCGCTGGAGGATTATCACCGTATGATGTGCCGCATCAGAGACCTCTTTCCTAATGAAAAGGTTGCTTTCTTCATCAGTTCCAATGAGCGGATTGATACTAAAATATTTGAAGGTTGCGACTGCTACCGCTTCGACAATGAGCCTCAGGGAGACATTCTCGACCTTCACACACTCTCTTGCTGCCACTATATAGCCGGACCGATAAGCACCTTCAGCCGGTGGGCCTCATTCATTGGCAACGTTCCTCTCTGTTTCATCGAGACCGCCGACCAGAAATTCCAACTAAACGACTTTTCTCCGATTGTCGATTTCTTCCATTTTGCCAACGGCAAGGAAATCGCCGACTGGTAAAAAGAAAAGAACACTAAAAAGCCACAACCTATGGGAGAACGGGTACACAGAAGCATCATGAATATAAAAGTGGGAATAGTTTTCTATTTCCTCTCACTCTTTTTGGCTTTCTTCTCGCGCAAGGTCTTTCTCGATTGCCTTGGCGACGAATTCATCGGTCTTACCGGTACACTCTACAATATACTGAGTTTTCTCAATGTTGCCGAGCTGGGCATAGGCACGAGCATCACATTCTTCCTTTACAAACCGTTACAGGAAGACAACCATGACAAGCTTAACGACATAATGTCGATGCTTGCCTGGCTATATCGCACAATAGGTTTCATAATCGGTGGCGGCGGGCTGGTGGTCAGCTTGTTCTTTCCGCTGATTTTTTCCGGCAAACCCGTAGAGCTTTCCATCGTCTATTTCGCCTTCTACGCCTTCCTCGCCTCTGCCATGACAGGGTATATCATCAACTACAAGCAACTGCTTGTAAGTGCCAACCAGAAACAATACATCGTAAACTCATACTTCCAAAGCATTGCCATCGTGCAGAGTCTTGTGCAGATTCTCCTCGCCTTATATTACAGGAATGTCTATCTGTGGGTGATTGTGGGCTTTGTCTTCACCGTCATCGGATGCATCCTGTTCAACTGGCGCATCAGAAAGTCATACCCCTGGCTCAAGACAGACATGAAGAGAGGCAGACTTCTGCTGAAGGAATATCCCGAGATACTACGCAAGACGCGACAGATATTCATACAGAAGATAAAGGACTTTATCCTCTACCGCAGCGACCAAATACTTGTCTTTGCCTTTGTGTCGCTGAAGATGGTTGCCTTCTACGACAATTACATGATTATCGTGAACAAGATAGTATATCTTGTAAACATCCTTTCCGATGGCATGAATGCAGGCGTCGGCAATCTGATAGCGGAAGGCAACGACAAAAATACGATGAAGGTGTTTTGGGAACTCACCGCCATCCGTTTCATCTTAGTCGGAATAGTGGTGTTCTCATTCCTCATGTTCATCCAACCATTCATAGGTTGCTGGCTCGGCGAACGTTACCGTCTTGACGACATCATCATCTGCCTTCTCATCTTCAACATTTTCATCATGCTTTCGCGTGGTGTTGTAGAGATGTATATCAGTGCCAGCGGACTCTTTTCCGACGTATGGGCTGCCTGGACGGAGCTCGCCCTCAATATTTGCGTGACTTTGTGCCTTGCTCCTTTCATCGGCATTGCCGGAATATTACTGGGTAAAATAGCAAGCGTGTTTTTCATTGCACTGTTCTGGAAACCGTATTTCCTTTTCAGGCACGGACTTCATCAGCCGGTGTCTGTCTACTGGAAGGGCATGGCGCGCTATTACCTCACATTCATTGTGTTTCTTGCAGCGGCAGTCATGCTTAAAATATATGTAATAGATGTCCGCGTCGATTCATTTCTCACACTCATCGGCTACAGTGTTGTCACCTTCCTGCCGCTAATGGCATGCTACTTTCTCGCAATGCTGTACGCTACCGACGGTCTGAAATATTTTGTGGCAAGAAAACCTGCCGTATACAACCTTCTGAAAAGGACAATACGCCTGTAAGGTCAATGCCTGATGTACTGCATTATCCTGCGGATGATGTATGGTGTCGTTGATTATCTGTTCTTTACGAGATTGTCTTCGCTGTCTTCGTAATGGTCTTTCTTCGTAAAGATTCGAAGTATGCCTTTTCCCTGTATTCTTATTCTCTTTATCAAGCTCTTCAGAATACTCTCTTCATTGAGCGTGCCGTAGCCTGTCACAGCACGTGCCTTACGGGAATATACAAACGCTATCCTGCCGTACTTCTTCAATCCGAGTGCCATTGAGCCGTCCTCGCCGCGGATGATATCCACGCGGTAGCCCACCTTGCGCCCGTATTCGGCATGATAGGCAAAGACAAGTCCGCGCACGCTTAGTTCCGGACGCTTGAAATGCTGCACGTAGAGAAACATATCGCGGCAGAGTTCAAACAGCGCGAGAGAAAGTCTTGAGTGTGTGGCATCGGGAAAATAGCTCCACAACGACGACACGCCCACCACGCCTGGCTTCATAAGTCGCCTTGTCATTATTTCGTAGTATTGCGGAGGATAGAGCGTGTCTGAATCCACATCGAAATACAAGCGACCTTTGGCATGCTGCAAGCCACAGCGTCTGGCATAGCCGCAACTGTGTTCATATTCTGTATAATAAGGTATGCCAGATGCCTTGAACACTTCTGCCGTACGGTCTTTCGAGTCGTTGTCTACTCCTATTATCTCCACCGGAAAGCTACAATCCATTTCGCTAATTGCCCAAAGACATGCCTGCAGATGCGTCTCTTCGTTGTAGGCTATCACCACGATGGAGATCAGAGGCTCGTCGCTCTGCAATGCAGCGAGGCGCTGACGCGTTTCGTTGATAATGTTGTCAGGCACATCGGCAAAGGGCTTTCCGTAGATGGAAAGATATTTATCATACCATGCCATAGGAACCGGTTGCTTTTTATTTATAAGATGTATACACTCCCAGCTGGAATCGTATTAGTAATATGGTACAAATATACGTAAAAGATTTGTGATAATCAACCTTTTGTCGTATTTTTGTACCTGGTATGAAACGGATATGTTTTCTCGTAGACTCCATATTCTCTTTCGGCGGAGTGCAAAGGGTCACTGCCGTGATAGCCAAAGAGCTGTCGCGATACTGCGAAGTGACAGTTGTCACACTGGAAAATCCTGAAGACAAAGACACTTCCATGTACGGTCTTGACGAGCAAAACATCTGTTTCCGCTTTTTCCACTACCCTAAGCTCGGCAGAGTAAAGCGCAATATTAACAGAATATACAGTTTTCTTTACCGCAAAGTTCTGCCACACAATGCCCTGACATCACACCTTTACGCTCTTAGTTCGTTTCCGTCTCCGTTGCGCAAAGCTCTTGCCGACGAACTGAACGCCGGAAAATACGATGCCGTGATAGGTGTTCACGGCCCGCTTGCCGTACGTCTTGCCACCATCCGCCGACGTCTTACCGGTATGAAGGCCTACGGATGGATTCACAACTCGTACAGGGCGATGTTCTCTAACGGTTCTCCCTATGCCGGACCGGAACTCATAAGTCACTACGAACACCAGTACAGGAGACTCGACAAAGTGGTTCTGCTGTGTGACTGCGACAGGAAATGCTACTCGCCCAACACACAAGAGGTATGCACCATAATTCACAATCCGCTGACACTGAAGCCGGGACTTCCGTCAGACGGCAGCAGCAAGCGCTTTCTTGCCGTGGGAAGATTCTCGCCAAGACATAAGGGTTTCGACCTGCTCATAGAAGCATTCCATATCTTTGCCAAGGAGAACAACACATGGTGCCTTGACATTGTGGGTGAAGGTCCTGAAGAAGAGATGTACCGGAGCCTCATCCGGAAGTATGGTCTGGAGCAGAGAATAACGCTGCACCCATTTACAAAGGACATACAGATGTATTATTCGCGTGCATCCGTCTTCGTGCTTAGCTCTCGATGGGAGGGCTTCGGACTGGTATTGGTGGAAGCTATGGCTCACGGATTGCCCATAGTCTCGTCCGACCTGTCCTCAAGCAGAGAGGTATTGGGTGATTTCGGAATGTACTTTGCCAACGGCGACATCATTTCGCTGGCAGCACGGCTGGAGGATGCCACCACCATCAACCACAAAAGGCTATCGGCTGAAGCCATGGCAAGGGCAAAACGCTTCGAAATTGCAGGCATTACCAGCGAATGGAAAGAAATGTTAAATCTTTGAAAAATCTTTACTTTAACGTGTGTTAATCGGCACCCAA